>JBFZBE010000281.1:0-2807 GCA_041308685.1 Phycisphaerae bacterium | reverse complement strand
GTAATAAAATCCGCAAACGGCCAAGCTCTATCGGCGATTTGAGCGCGGTCGTTACCGGGGTGATTTTGGGCCTGTCGCTGCCGCCGGCGGTGCCGTTCAGCGTGGCGGTCATCGGCGGTGTGTTTGCCATCGTGATCGCCAAGATGGTCTTCGGCGGGCTGGGGTCGAACATCTTCAACCCGGCTATGGCGGCGCGGGCGTTTTTGACGGCCTCGTTTGGAGTGGCGATGACGACCTGGACGGTTCCGGCGACGGTTGATCCTGATCTGCCGCTAATGAACGCCGCCAACACCAGCGCGACGACGCAAGCGACGCCGCTGGCCTGGAGCAAGATGGTGCAAAAGGGGCAGGTCGCCCCGACTGAGATTTCCAATATCAACCAGCAGGCCGAGTGGGCGTTCTGGGGCGAGGTCGGCGGGTGTCTGGGTGAGACCAGCGCTCTGGCTTTGCTGATCGGCGGGGGGTATCTGCTGATTCGCAAGACGATCACCTGGCATATTCCGCTGGCGGTGCTGGCCTCGGCGGCGGCCGTGGCGGTTATCGCCTGGCTGGTCAAGCCGGATGCGATGGTCAACCCGTGGCTGCATCTGTCCAGCGGGGGGCTTCTGATCTGTGCGTTTTTTATCGCCACTGACCCGGTAACCGCGCCGCTGCCCAACAAGGGGATGCTGATCTTCGGGGTGGGCGTCGGGACGCTGATTATGCTGATTCGGCTTTTGGGCGAGTATCCTGAAGGCGTGATGTATGCGGTATTGATTATGAATGCGGTCAGTCCGCTGATTGACCGGATGTGCAAACTGACCCCAGCCGGAGGCGTCCCCAATGTCAACTAAGATCAAATTCTTTTTTCAGGAAAGCTGGCTGCTGATGGTTTCGGCGGTGGTCTTTGGGTTGCTGCTGGCGGTTACGGATGCGGCGTGGAAGCCGCGCATCGAGCAGAACGTGGTCAATCGATTCACGTCGTTGGCTGGCGGGTTGCTGACGGAGGCCGTGCGGTTTGAGCCAGTCAGTCCGACGATCAGCATCGAGATCAAAGGCAAGGCCGAGTCGGTGGAGATCAAACGCGGCCTCAACGCCGCCGGCCAGACGGTCGGCTGGGCGTTTGTCTGCGAGGGGTCGGGCTTTGCCGATAAGATTCGGCTGGTGGTGGCGACCGATGCGGCGTTTTCCAAAATGGCTGGATTCGGTGTGTTGTTCAGCAACGAAACGCCGGGCTTTGGCGATAAGATCAATATCGCTCCGGTCGAGGGCGGCTTTTACCAGCCGCAGTTTATCGGCGCGCCGGTGGGTACACTGACGCTGGCCAAGACCGGCGATGCGGCGGCCATCGATAACCAGATCGTCGCCATCAGCGGGGCGACCGTTACCAGTCAGGCGGTGGTGGATATGCTCAACAACTGGCTTGTGCCGATCCGGGAGAAGATGGTTTCCGAAGGGCTGCTCAAATAGTTTAAAGGTTATAATCAATAGTTTAAAACCAAAGGTTAGAACTTAAAATGACCACTCAAAGTTTGACAAAAACGTTTGCCGCCGGGCTGTGGGACAGCAACCCGGTCTTGCGGCTGCTGCTGGGGATGTGTCCGACGCTGGCAGTAACGGCTGCGATGAAGCCGGCGCTGACGATGGGCTTGAGCGTGGTGTTTGTGCTGATCTGCTCCAATCTCGTCGTCAGTTTGATGCGGAACCTGCTCAAGCCGCATTTGCGGATTCTGATGTTTACGCTGACCATTGCAGCGTTTGTTACGATTGCGGATTTGTACCTCAAGGCGTTTATGCCCGATATGAGCGCTGCGCTGGGGCCGTATATCCCGCTGATCATCGTCAACTGCATCATCATCGGCCGCGCCGAGGCCTGCGCCAGCAAGAGCGGCGTGCTGGTCAGCATCATCGACGCGGTGGGAATGGGCATCGGCTTTACGCTGGCGCTGTGCTTTCTGGCGGCGATCCGCGAACTGCTGGCCACCGGCAAGTTGTTTGAAGCGGCGGTGATGCCGTCGTGGTTTATGCCGTGGGCGGCGATGGGGATGCCCGTCGGCGCGTTTGTAACGCTGGGCCTGATTCTGGCCGGCGTGAATGTCGTTACGAAAAAAGGTTAGTTGTTTTGTTTAGAATTTAATGCTTAGTGCTTAGGATTTTATCTGATGGATACTTTACAAACTCTATTGCTGGCCTTTATCGGCATTGTCATTGTCAATAACCTGGTGCTGACCAAGTTCCTGGGCATTTGTCCCTATCTGGGTGTGTCCGGACGGATCGATATGGCCTTCGGGATGGGGATGGCCGTTACGTTTGTGGTCACGCTGGCCGGTACGCTGACCTGGATCATCGACCATACGTTTCTGATCGGGACCTCGCTGGAAGTAACCCGATACCTGTGTTTTATTCTGGTCATTGCCGGCGCGGTGCAGTTGGTGGAGATGTATATGCGCAAATTCTTCCCGCCGCTGTATGAGAGTTTTGGCATCTTTCTGCCGCTGATCACGACCAACTGTGCGATTCTGGGGTTGTGTCTGTTTTTGAACCTGTGGGGTACCGACAATCTGCTGGAGGCCATCGTCCTTAGCGCCGGCGCGGGTGTGGGCTTTACGCTGGCCATCTGCATTATGGCCGGCATTCGCGAGAATCTGGAACTGGCGGACGTGCCCGAACCGATGCGCGGCGCGCCAATTACGCTGATTACAGCCGGACTGTTGACGCTGGCATTTATGGGCTTTGCGGGAATGATAAAATAATTGACGATAGACGAATGACGATCGACGATCTTAGTGGTCAATCGAAAATAGGAAATTGGAAATAGGAAATCAAAG
>JBFZBE010000280.1:0-3424 GCA_041308685.1 Phycisphaerae bacterium | reverse complement strand
AGATCTCACTTACGCCATCGTCCTTTCGTCGGCACGCCATTTGTTATCCCATTTACAGCGTCTGAAAAATGCGTGATTTTTCACACACAATATTATAGAATCAGTCCGCAGAAAGTGCGGCCAAAAGACAGGAGAAAGCACCATGGATACATTGCGTGGACATCCGGTTGACCTTACACGCCCCGCCGAGCCGGTCAAAAGCCACCGGCTGCGGCTGGGGATTGACATCGGTTCGATCAGCAGCGACCTGATCGTGCTGGATGAGCGCGGGCATATTCACTTCAAAGATTACCGCCGGACTTTTGGACGGCCGACTGAAACCCTCATCGAACAGTGCCTGCGTCTTCAAGCAGCGCATCGGCAAATTGTGTTTGAGCGGATTGCCGTTACCGGTTCTGCCGCGCGCAGTGCGGCACAAGCCCTTCATGCCGAGTTTATTAACGAGGTACGGGCGCAATCGCTGGGAGTCGCGCACCTGTATCCGGAGTTCAGCCAGGCAACCGTCATCGAGATGGGCGGTCAGGACAGCAAGCTGATTTTCCTGGAAAGCCGAAACGATGGGCTGGAATTGAAAGATTTTGCGCTCAATTCGGTGTGTGCGGCTGGCACCGGGTCGTTTTTGGACCAGCAGGCCGAGCGTCTGGGTGTAGCGATTGAAGAGGAGTTCGGCCGGCTTGCGCTGCAAAGTACGTCCGTGCCGCAGATGGCCGGGCGATGCTCGGTATTCGCCAAAAGCGATATGATCCATCTCCAGCAGATCGCCACTCCCGTCAACGATATTCTGGCCGGGTTGTGTTTGGCACTGGCGCGAAGCTTAAAGACCAATCTGGGCGGCGGACGCGCGTTTGTCAAGCCGATCCTCTTTACCGGCGGCGTTGCGTCCAATGTCGGCGTCGTGCGGGCGTTTGAAACCGTTCTGGAACTGGAACAGGGCGAGCTGATCGTACCGCCGCTGCACGCCTATACCGGCGCGCTGGGCGCTGCGCTGGCGGCGGCAAACAACGCCCGCCTGTCCATCGCATCCATCGTGCAAACCCTGCAGCGATTTGAAAATGACAAATCAACACTGCACCAGCGCATCCCGCACCACAAACCGCTCAACCGCCCTGCTCTGGAACCGCCGCACAGCCGCGTTTTCGCCGAGTTGTTATGCGGCGATGCGCCGCCGGAAGCGTATCTGGGCGTGGATGTCGGCTCGATCAGCACCAATGTCGCCGTCGTGGACGCGGACAAACGGGTGCTGGCCAAAGAATATCTGATGACCGCCGGCCGCCCGCTGGAGGCCGTGCGCGAAGGGCTGCGCCGTGTCGGACAGCGTGTGGCCGGAAAAGTACGCATCGCCGGCGCCGCGACAACCGGCTCCGGCCGCTATCTGACGGGCGAGTTTCTCGGCGCCGATGTGGTCATCAACGAGATCACCGCACAGGCCGCCGGCGCCGTGGCAGTCTGCCCCGATGTAGATACCATTTTTGAGATCGGCGGACAGGACAGCAAATACATCCGGCTGGAAAACGGCGTCGTGGTCGATTTTGAAATGAATCACGCCTGTGCAGCCGGAACCGGCTCGTTTCTGGAAGAACAGGCCCAGCGGCTGGGCATCTCGATCAAAGACCAATTCGCCGCGCTGGCGATGCAAAGCAAAACACCGGTGCAGTTGGGCGAGCGATGCACGGTGTTTATCGAGTCCGACCTGCTGGGCTATCAGCAGCAAGGCGCGGCGACCGAGGATTTGGTAGCCGGGCTGGCGTATTCCATCGCGACCAATTATCTCAATCGCGTCGTGGGGCGGCGTAAGATCGGCACACACATCTGCTTTCAGGGCGGCACGGCCTTCAACAAAGCCGTCTGGGCGGCGTTTGAGACCGTAACCGGTAAAACCATTCGCGTGCCGGACCATCACGAGATGACCGGTGCGATCGGCGCTGCCCTGATCGCCGCCGACCATACCCGGCAGGCAAAACAAAACAACGGCCATACGTTTGCCAGCCATTTTAAGGGCTTTGAGCAGATAACACAGATCGCCTATCAGGTGCAGACGTTTACCTGTCAGGACTGCTCCAATGCCTGCGAAATCAAGCAGGTGTGCATTGGCGGCGACCAGCCGCTGTATTACGGCTCGCGCTGCGACCGCTACAACATCGGCAAGCAAAAACACAGCGCCGCCAAAGACGATCTGCTGGCCTGGCGCACGGAGACACTGTTTGCCTGCGCAGGGCAGGAGTCAGGAGTCAGGAGTCAGAAGTCAGAAGACAGAGGACAGAGGTCGGTTTCTGGAGATCAACGTTCAGAGGTTTCAGTTTCGGCTGCGGATAGCTCTGCATCCATTCAACATTCAAAATTCAAAATCCAAAATTCCCCAACGATTGCCATTCCTCGCGCGTTGATCGGCTGGCAGCTTCTGCCGCTGTTTTCACGTTACTTTCAGGAGCTTGGATACCACGTCGTTGTGTCGGGAAAAACGACCAAAAAGATCATCCGTCAGGGCGTTGAGGCCGTACCGGCACAGCCCTGCTTTCCGGTCAAGGCCGCCTTTGGACACGTCTGCGAACTGCTGGCCGCCCAGCCAGACTATGTGTTTATCCCGTGTGTGATCAATATGCCGCCCAGCGCGCCGCAGCAGAAACATCGCAAACTGTGTCCGTATGTGCAGTCGTTTGCGTATCAGGTGCGCAGTGCGCTGGCCGACCGGTTCGGCCGCACACAGCTGCTGACCGAACCGCTGTATCTGGGCGATGGCGACAGCGTCGCCAAAAAATGCTTTCGCCGGCTGGCCGCACAGTTAAGCATCGCCCCCGGCCGCTCCGATGCGGCGATGCGAACGGCGCAGACCGCACAGCACAGCTTTGACAGCGCGATGCGCGACAAAGGACAGGCGATCATCGATAGACTGTCACCAGATGAGCGGCTCTTTGTCCTGATCTCCCGCCCCTACAACGGACTGGATGAAGGAATGAACCTGCGGCTGACGCAAAAACTGGAAGCCATGGGCATTCGATGGATACCCTTGGAGATGCTCGATGTTTCCGCCGCCCCGCTGACCGACGAAACCATGCACCGGTCTGTGTACTGGAGCTACGGCCAGAAAATCCTGCGTGCCGCCGAGATGATCCGCCGCGACGAACGGTTGTTTGCCATCTATTTGACCAATTTCAGCTGCGGGCCGGATTCATTCCTGCAATCGTTCTTTACGGAAATAATGCGTCCAAAACCCGCGCTGCTGCTGGAACTGGATGAGCATTCCGCCGATGCGGGGCTTGTTACACGGTTGGAGGCATTCTTTGAAAGCATCAAACGCTATCGGCCTGCACAAACTCCGCCGCCGGCAATCGCCCCGTGCGGCAGCCGCGCCCAAACAGTGCAGCGCAGCCAAACACTGTATATCCCGTATATCGGCGACGTCTCGTATGGCTTTGCCGCCGCGTTC
>JBFZBE010000279.1:0-5007 GCA_041308685.1 Phycisphaerae bacterium | reverse complement strand
GTGGGGATGTGGCGAAGAGTATTCGGTACATTTTACATTTTACAATTGACGTATGGGGGTTACTTGGAAAAACGCGCGGGGTCGTTTTCGGGGGTGGGGGTCAGGGAGGCGTCCGGGGTGAGTACGCCGCGGCGATAGAGAACGCCCAGCAGTCGGCGGCGCAGCGTGCGCAGCGGTACGGTCAGCAGCCGATGCAGACGGATGGCCGTACTGGGGCGGCCGGACAACTGCCGCTCGCTGTCGGTCAGCAGGTCGGGGCGCAGACGGCGTTTGTGTTTGAGCAGGTGATAATAATCCTCACGCTGCAGCATCCGCCGCAGCCGCCCCCAGAAGGGACGATCCAGCCGCAGCGAAATTTGAAAATCGATCAGATAGGGCTTGCCGTCGTCGCCCAGCAGGATGTTGCCGCGCTTGTTGAAGTCCACATAGCAGACGCCCGTCTTATGCACGCTGTGCAGCAGGCGTTTGAGGTCGTCGAAAAATGCGTCCGGCAGGTCGGGCTTTTCGTCCAGCGAGCGGCCGGGGATAAAGCGATAGGCAAAACCGTTTTGGCCGTGATCGCCGACCCACTGCGGCACACAGCGCAGCGGCTGCAGATACGACAGCATGCGCACCTCGCGGCGTTTGAGCCAGCGTCCCAGCCACGCCAGCGGCAGGCCGAAAAATGACTGTGTGCGGCTGATTTTCAAAACGATCTCTCGCGGCGGGTTGTCATCGATGGAAGCATACAGGCCGGTGGCGGCAAAAAAATCGTGTTTGAACGTGCGGCGCAGCACAAAATGCCACCCCTCTATAAAGGCGTTCGACGGCATCCCGCCTGCCCCGCAGGCGAATAGGTCATTGCTTAAACGTTTTCCACGCATTTATCCGATCCGACAGATCAAACCCGCCCCATTATTTATCCATAGATTCTGATTAAAGCACTAAAAATTAAGCACTAAATCATAAACAAATTCAAAAAAAATAGAAACACAGATTACGCTGATTTCACTGATTTTTTTACCATGAAAAAACGAAGAACATGAAGGTTTATTTCTTCATCCACCATTCTTAATTCTTCATTTATCCGTGTAATCTGTGAAATCTGTGTCTAAAACATTTATCCTATAATGAAGCATTTTATTTCTTTACAATCCCTTAGTACTCGATCCCTTTGCGGGCGTTGACGCCGTTGGCGAAGGGGTGTTTGATCGGCCTCATTTCCGTGACCAGATCGGCCATGTCGATCAATTCCTGCGTTGCGCCGCGGCCGGTCAGCACCAGCTCAACATGCGGGTCGCGGTTTTCGATCAGCGTGCGGATATCTTCCATCGCCGCAAGCCCCTGTGCAAGACAAAAGACGATCTCATCCAGCACGATCACGTCGTAATATTTTTCGTGGGCGGCGGTCTGAATCTCTTTGATCGCGGCGGCGATGGCCTTGCGCACGCGGTGGATGGCCTCCTGGTCACCCATCGATTCGAACATATCCCACGGCTCATCGAGCGTGCGCAGCGCAACGCCGGTGATCGTGCCGGCCTGGATAAAGCTGCGCTCGCCGACCGCCAGTGCGGCGGGCTTGAGGAATTGATAGATCAGCACCTTGGCGCCGTGGCCGGCCGCCCGCAGCGCAAGACCAAAGGCGGCCGTCGTCTTGCCCTTGCCTTTGCCGGTATAGATTTGGACGAGTCCTTTGTCGAGCATTGGTTAGTTCGTAGTAATTTCCTATTGCCTATTTCCTATTGCCAATTGGAAATAGGAAATTTGAAATAGGAAATAATTTCTTCATTCTCAATTCTTCATTTCATCCATTTTCTCTGCTTGCGTATGCTCAGCAGGCCGCCGACACTGAGCAGCAGCAGTGTGGCCGGTTCGGGGACGACATACGTCACCTTTAGATACGGCTGATTGGTTTCGTTCTGGGCGCTGTGGAAGACGGCAAAGGTGTTTTTGTTTTCAAACTCCGTCGCCAGTGCGACGCTGATAAAGCCGTCGGCCAGATCGTCGGCATAGTTGGTCCAACTGCGATCCTGACCAGTCAGCAAATCCCACACCAGATATGTCCCTTCGTCAGTTTCCTCGATATCCTTGACAAATCCCTCAAACGGCTGGCCTGTCCAGCTTGGTGCGTTGTCCCAGGTCAGCGTATTTTCCGCCCAGACGTCGCTGCCGACATAATACAAAAACGCATACGGGTTGGCTGCGCCGAATGTGCCGTCGTTGATTTGGCTTAGGTAAATGCCGAATTCCGCCCCGGTAACGATTGCATCGGCGGGAATGACCTCGTCCAACCGAAACTTCAAATAGCTGCGCTGCACGCTGCCGAAGGGGGCAGGGCCGACGCCGGTGCCTTGCAGCCGCAAGGTGTCGGCGGTGCCGTAGTTGTCGGCTGCGGCGGCGCTGTCAATGTAGCTGTCTGCGACCGGGGACAGTGTTACCGTAACCGCCGAGGCCGTCGCGGCCGCGATCAGAATCATCGTCAATATCATTGTTTTCATCGTCATATCCTCTCAAAAAATTATTGCAGTTCCGTTTGCGGCATTGTCTGTGAAAGCAGATAGGCCATGATATTGGGGTTGGCCGTCTCGGCCGACAGCGCCGCGCCGTGTTTTTCCAGTACGAACGCCACCGGATCGCCGATGGGCGTTTTCAGCTCGTCGTTAAGCACCGCCACATACCGCACAAAGGCGTCCACATACTCGGCGGCCAGTGCGTATTGCGTATCCTGCTCGGCCATCTGGGCAAACGCGGTAACGACCGCCGCCGAGGCCTCCGGCGTAAACGGCGCATCGGCCGGCGCCAGCGTACTAAAGACCGCGTTCATCGCCGCCAGCCGTGAGCCGTCGATGTCGCTCAGAACGGTCGCCGCCGTTACCAGCCGGGCACAAGCGTCGCACGGCTGAATGTTGGGGTTCATCGCCAGTCCGTTACGGATGGACATTTGCAGCGTTTCGGCGGGGATGCCCAGCTCGGCCGCGGCGGCCTGCATCTGTACCGGGCAGCCCTTCAACTGCGGGATTTCCAGCACCGGCAGCGGCGGTACGATCGGATCGGGGGTGTCGGACAGGTCTTCCAGCACCCACGCCCGGCCGTCTTTGATGGACGGGTTGTCCAACCCTGCGCCGCGGAGGACATAATCATTGCCCAGAAGCGATGCGACATATGCCGGGTTGTCCGCGTACGGCAGTGTGCCGTCGCCGATGGCCTGACCGAGCCATTCGGTAATGCGCGAGGCAACCTCCAGCCGGAATCCGCCGAATGATGATTCGCTATTCAAATCGGCCAAAAACGGCATTGCGACGGTATCATAAGCATCAAAGACGACGGTCGCGCTGCCCTGTGTGTATTCACTGGACTTATTGTTGACGCGGATGCTGTCGGTATTGACCACGACATTGCCGGTCGTGCTGCCGGCGTAGATGGCGATGTCGCTGGCAACGCCTTTGTCGCGTGCGTAGCCGCCGATGACGGCGTCGGCGTCGAGGAACCCAACACCCGCCCGGTCATCTACGCCGTATTCGGGATTGTCGCCGACCGCGACATAATGGCCGTTGGCACGCAGCGCAGCGTCCTTTCCGATAATCAGGTCTTGTCCGCTCTGCAGGACGATCGCCCCGACGCCCAGCTTGCCGTCGCCTTCGGGCAGGTTGACGCCTTCCGCCGACAGCAGGTAGAAGCCGTAATCGGTGCGGTGCGAGATGTCGTCGGAATATCCGTCGATGGCGATGTTCAGGCCGCTCGTGCCTTCGGTATAGAGGCGGCCATTTTCGGAAACGACCGATACGCCGCCGCGCTCATTGGGCAGTTCAACCAGGCCTTCCGACGGCGGCGCCGGGGTGGTGTACCCATCGCCCATGCCGGTCAGATCGCCGGAAAGCTGTACGTCGCCTTCGCCGCGGATGTAGAGATTGCCCATATTCGAAACGCCGGGCTGGCCGCCGCTGTAGCGCAGATCGACGGACAGTTCCGCGTCGCCGCCTTCGATGAACAACTGGCCGGGCGTTACTTTGTGGATCGTGCCTTCGGCGGTTACGCAGCCGAAGGTCGATTGCACGCGCTGATCGCCGTCCCATGTGAGCAGGCCGTCATTGTCCAGCCACTGGCCGCGGCTCAATTGCAGATTGGTATTCAGTGTAATATCGTCTTTGGCCAGCAGGTTGCCCAGCGCAAAGGTGTCATCGGTCTGCGTGGCGATGGACATCGCACCACCACTGACCAAGTCGCCGTCGGCGGCGATATAGCGGTTGGCGGACAGGTCCATCGCGCCGCCGGATTGCGCCGTACCGCCGACGGAGATGCTTCCGAGTTCCGCCGCAAGACGCATCGCGCCGCCGCTGGTCAGTGTGCTGTTGGCGGTGATGCTCTGAGCGGCCTGGATCGTCATCTCGCCGGATGCGGCCAGCGGTTCATAGCCGACGACGCTTTGGCCTTTGATGTTGAGGTTGCCGGTTCCGCCGGCGGTGTTGTCGGCGACGGTCTGGCTGCCGGTCTCCATCCGCACCTGGTTGACCGCGGACAGATTGACGCTGCCGCCTTCGATGCGGCCGCGCTGTGTGATGCGTCCGGCTGTCCCGCTGACGGCCAGCGTGCGGCCGTCTAGCCCGTCGATGGCCATAGAAAATTCATCGCCGGCCGCCAGCACGATCGTGCCGCCGTCGTTTTCAATCGTACCGGCTGCACCGTTGAGGATCTCGCCGGACGCCGCCGCGCCGGCCGGCGGGGTCGCGGTCGGGATAATGATGATGATCTCGCTGTCTTCCGGGCTGAGCAGTACGCTGCTGCCGGTGGCCAGCATTACCAGTCCGCCGGCGCTGGAGATCGTGCCGTTGTTGACGATCTTGCCGCCGATGAGGGCGACTTCTTGCGCGGTGATCGTGCCATTGTTTTCAATCGCGCCCTTGCCGCCGGAATAATAATAGTAGTCATTCAGAAAATCCGTGTTGGACAGGTTCATTCCCGACGCGGTGAACTTGTGGGCATTGACGATCGCCGACGGCCCAAAGACAACGCCGTTGGGGTTGACTACAA
>JBFZBE010000278.1:0-5612 GCA_041308685.1 Phycisphaerae bacterium | reverse complement strand
TCTTTCAATCCCGCGATCGCCCGACCCACTCAATCATGTCATTATACCCGCCGGATGGTTTTTTCTCAAATACTATCCCATGGCAGGGAATAATCGTGGTCGCTGATGCGTTCAAACCGCTCGCACGGGGCAATGACCAACCCCGGGGCTACCCGCTGCTGCGGATAGGTCTTGCGAAACGCCGTAATTCCGGACGTATCTTTGCGGCAAGGGTGTGCGGTCAGCTTGATCTCTATTGGAAAAAGTATCCCATCCCGCTCCAGAATCAAATCCACCTCCGGCCCGCTATGGCTGCGCCAGTGGTACATCGCCGGCGGCACAGACAGCTGCCGGCAGTGCTTGCGCATTTCGCCGACCACAGCGGTCTCAAACAACGCCCCTGTCATCGGATGTCCGGCCAATGTTCTGGGCGAGGAGATCATCTGCAGGGCGCAAACAAGACCGGTATCGGCCATATAGCCCTTGGGTTTTCCGCTGATGCGTTTGATGGTGTTGCCGCTGTAGGCGTAAACATCCTGCCACTGAAACGTCGCCGAAAGAACAGAAAGCCATCGCTTGGCCGTTTGCGTCGTAATCCCGATGTCCCGGCCAAGCTGAGAAAAATTGATTTCCTGTGCGGTCAATGCGGCGGTCAACTGGACGAATTTGTCGAACTGCTGCCAGTCCAGTACATCCTGAATCAGCCGCACATCCCGCTCGATATACGTCTGCAGATACCCTTGGTAAAAGGCCGGTATCATCTCTAACGGCAGCGTGTCGGTTTCCGGCAGCCAGCCGCGCCAAAGCTGCTCATAGAGTGTTCGGCCGGGTTCAAACCGTTTGGGGCGGTCATTAATGACCGCATCAGGGCCATCCAGCCATCGCTGCAGCCAAGAAGGATGGTCGATGCACTGACCGATTTCAGTCAGCGCAAACCCTTCCAGCGTCAAAAACACCGCTCGGCCGGCCAAACTTTCCGAAATGCCTTTCAGTACACTCCATTGTTGCGAGCCGGTCAGCAAATACATCCCCGGCCGTTTGTTCTTATCGACGCGCCGTTTGATGGCCGAGACCAGCTCGCCGGCATACTGAATCTCATCCAGAATGACCGGTGCAGGGTGGTTATCCAAAAACACATCCGGCTCACGGCGGGCCGCCCCCACATCCAGAGCGGCATCAAAAAGAATGCTCGGTACATCAGGAAATGTATGCTTGAGCAGGGTACTTTTGCCGACCTGCCGTGCGCCGGAGACCACAACAACCGGAAATGTAGAAAATAAGCTCCGGAGTTTTTCTGTTATGATTCTTTCTTTGTACATAAAATCCCTAAAATATACCCTTCAGGGTAGTAAATTCCCGCGCGAAAATATGTAACTAACGATTGCAGCTCTACATAGCCGCGCCGAAACGGGAAATTAAAATCGCAATCAGTATAATATGAGATATTTTATGATATCGTCATAAATTATCAATAAAAATAATAAAAAAATGCGATTTCAGATGATACTGTCATCCGTTTTCAAGAAAATAAACACCTTAAAGTGGACATAAAGTATATATTTACAGTTGGTGGCAACAAAAAAAGGCACAGCCAGTGCGGCGGTGCCTTGTTTCGTTCTATAGTACCGGATTTTTATTCGTTATCCCGATGGTCTTCGTCCTCGTCTTCCTGCTCTTCGAGGGCGTCCAAGCTTTCCATGCCTTCTTCAATCTCGACCTCTTCTTCGGCTTCCTGCGGCTCGGCCTCTTCCTCTTCTTCTTCGGGGTCATCCTGACGGTCGATATCCAGAGGACGGCTTTTGAGGTTGCGGTATTTGATGCCGCCCTTGCCTTTTTCCAGCAGTTGCGCATATTCCAGACTGTACCGCGTCCAAGGGATCGCCTCCAGCCGTTTTTTCTCAATAGGCGTTCCCAACCCCTCGCAAATGCCGAATTCACCGCTGTCGATACGCTTGAGGGCCTGCTGAATCTCGGCCAGAATCTTCTTTTCCTCGGCCACCAGATCCAGCCCAAACTCCTGCTCAAAACTATCGGTACCGACATCGGCCATGTGCACCGGCATACTGGACAACTCGCCGCCGCCCTGGAACAGATTTTCCTCCATCGCCGTTACATCGCCGACGATCTCGTGCCACTTTTCAATCAGCAGCGCGCGGTATTTTTCAAACTCTTTTTCGGACAACCCGGTTGTTGTTTTCTTTTTGGCCATACCTTCCGATCTCGCTCTGTATAGTCGATTATTGAGTATTCATTCTAAAAAGACGCCCTAAAAGCGAACTTTCCCAAAATATAAAGCGGGAATTATAGGGCTTTCTGAAAAATAGGCAACAGTCTTTTTCGATTTTCAAAAAATACTTCCCATTGTTTAAGCATACGATATAAAAACGCCGGATGGTAGTTTTTTACAAACAATACCTTGTTTTGGTATTAATAATCAATCGTCAATCATCAATAAAAAAGCCCCGCGGGGCTGCCGCGGGGCTGAGGGTACTGCATCGTGTATCACGGCCTCTTGGCCGTGCATTTGGCGGGCAGTATGCCCATGCCATGGTGTTGCTTAGTTTTTGATGATCTTGATCGAATCCGGGATCAACGCGCCATCCAAACCGCCGCGCCGCTGTGTGGATTCTTTCTCTTCGATCTGCATCGGCGGCATCGGCTGTGCCGGGCTGCCTTCGGCTGCCTTGTCCTCGGCAGCCCACTGGGCGCGACGCAAGCTCAGGCCGATCTTGCGCGAATCGGTATCGACGCGGAGAATCTTGACTTCCACATCGTCGCCGATCTTGACGACGTCCTGCGGGTTTTCGATCTTGTGGTCGGCCAGCTCGGAGATGTGCAGCAGGCCTTCCAGTTCGCCTTCCAGTTCGACGAAGACGCCGAAATTGGTCAGTTTGGTGATCTTGCCGCGGACGATCTGGCCGGGGATGTACTTTTCGGGGATCGCACGCACCCACGGATCCTCGGTAAGCTGCTTGACACCCAGCGAGATGCGGTGCTTTTCTTCGTCGACTTCCAGCACGACGCAACGGAGTTCCTGCCCTTTCTGCACGGCCTCGCCGGGGTGATTGAACTTTTTGGTCCAGCTCAGGTCGGAAATGTGGATCAGGCCGTCGATACCCGGCTCGATCTCCACGAACGCGCCGTAGTTGGTCAAGCTGGTAACCTTGGCGTTGACGATCGTTCCGGCGGGGTACTTCTGGCCGGCGATGCTCCACGGGTTGGTTTCCAACTGCTTGAGACCCAGCGAGATTTCCTGCTTTTCCTTGTTGACATCCAGCACCATCACTTCGATCTGGTCGCCGATGTTCATCACATCGCCCGGATGGCCGATGCGTTTGGTCCAGCTCATCTCGCTGATATGCACCAGGCCTTCGATGCCGTCTTCCAGACGGATGAAAGCGCCGTAGTTCATAATGTTGACGACCGCGCCCTTGACGCGCTTGCCGATCGGGTAGCGGGCTTCGACGCTTTCCCATGGGCTGGCGTTCTTCTGCTTGAGGCCCAAGCTGATCTTTTCGGTCTGCTTGTCCACGCCGATGACCATGCACTCGATCTCCTGATCGAGCTGCACCATCTCGGACGGATGCGAAATACGTCCCCAGCTCATATCGGAAATGTGCAGCAGGCCGTCCAGACCGCCCAGATCGACGAATACGCCGAAGTCGGCAATGTTCTTGACCACGCCCTTGCGGACCTGGCCGACGCCGATTTCCTGCAGGATGCGCTCTTTGCTGTGCTGGCGTTCTTCTTCGATGAGTTTGCGGCGCGATACGACGATGTTGTGATTCTCGGTGTCGATCTTGAGAATCTTGCAGTCGATCTGCGTGCCGATAAAGCGGCTGATGTCGCCGGGTTTGCGGATATCGACCTGCGAGGCCGGCAGGAAAACCGGCACGCCGATATCGACCAGCAAACCGCCCTTGATGCGGCGGCTGACCATACCCTTGATGACGTCGCCTTCTTTGTGGTTGGTGATGATGTTTTCCCAGCCGCGGATGCGGTCGGCTTTGCGCTTGCTGAGAATGATGCCGCTCTCGGCGTCCATCTCTTCCAGCAGCACTTCGATTTCTTTGCCGGGAACGACCTCGTCGGGCGAGTCAAAATCGGACGCCTCGACGACGCCTTCGCTCTTGAGGCCCAGCTCGACGATCACGTCGTTGCCGAACTGCGCGACAATCTTACCCTTGACGATGGTGCCGGGAACGAGCGCCTGAACTTTGGTGTCCAAAACGCTGTTGAGCAGTGTTTCGTGTTCGCCGGTGAACATGGCGTTGATTTCCTGCTCGAGTTGGTCCTGCGAAAGCCCCAGTTTGCTGATGATGTTACGATCTACCATAAAAATACTTCTCCTGTGGAGTCTGTTTTTTAACCCTTCGGCGCCCCACATTTACGCCGTCGGGTACAACCACTTTTTCTAAAAAAGGTGATTGAAATTCGCATTGGCCCACGCGGCCAATGGCGTTAGTAACTTAAAAGTCAAAAGTTAAAAGTTAAAAGTAAGGAACTTCCTTTTTTTGACTTTTCACTTTTCTTGAAATCTTTTCAGGTTCTGGACGAAGGCGTCGATCACCGCATCCGGCGTGGACGCCCCGGCCGTAACGCCGGCGGTCGCTTTTCCAAGGAGGACGTTTATATCAAGTTCCTGCCAGTTTTGCAAGTGAAACGTCTGCGGATTGTGTTTTTTGCACAATTCGGCCAGTTTGCGGGTGTTGGCGCTGTGCAGGCCGCCGAGGACGAACATAATGTCCACCTGCCGGCAGAGTTTGACGGCCGCGTCTTGGCGCGCCATGGTCTCCCGACAAAGGGTATTAATGACCTTCATTTCCGAAAACCCGCGACGGACGATCTCGGCCAGCATCTGGGCAAAGAAATCCGGGCTTTGGGTGGTCTGGCAGATGATACCTAAGTTTCTTTTACTGCTTAACTTATCTAAATCTTCCTCCGATCCGACGACCTCGACTTCCGGCGCCGAGCCGACCACGGCCTTCACTTCGGGGTGGTCTTTGTCGCCGATAATGACAACGTGATAGCCCTCATCGTGCAGCAGGCGGGCGATTTTCTGCACCCGCTTGACCAGCACACAGGTGGCATCTACGATATCGAGACCTTTTTGGGCGATTTCATCCAGTTCTGCCGAGGTCGCCCCATGCGAGCGAATCAGCACCGTCCCGCCGGGGATGTCGGCGATGTGTTTGACGGTATGCAGTCCCGACTCGGCCAGTTGCTTGACCACATCTTCATTATGGATGATGGGGCCTAAGCTATAAACGACGTTCTTTTTCTCCAACGTCTTCTTTGCCAGCGTAATCGCATTCCGCACCCCCGGACAAAACCCGCACTTCTCAGCAACCAAAACATTCATATCAGTCCCGTATGGAAAGGCCGTACCGCCGTTTAGAACTTGTCATAGAAGATGCTTTCGGGACGCATGCTCTTGTCCAGCAGCACCTCGGTAACCGCATCGATCATCGGCGGCGGGCCGCACAAAAAGGCCTGCTGACTGCGCAGGTCGTCGGGCAGATATTTATCGACGCTCAGATGAATAAAGCCGGTATCGCCGCTCCAACGGTCGCCGTCTTTCGTGTCGGACAGGGCGTAAATGACCTTGAAATGCGGGTGTTTTTTGGACAATT
>JBFZBE010000277.1:0-6154 GCA_041308685.1 Phycisphaerae bacterium | reverse complement strand
AGCCGCTCGCTGTCGCTTTTGAGCTTGCCGATCTGTTCCTGCAATGCCCCCAATGTCTTGCCGCTGTCGGTCAAATAGCGGTTGATGTTGTCCTGTCCGCTGCGGAGATTGGTTTCCAGCGTCTGATTGAGGCCGTCCTGCCGTGTGCGTATCTGCTCAAGCTGCTGAGTCAATTGCGCCATCACTCCTGCCTGCTGGGCGTTTTCACGCCGTCCTGCCCCGACCGCGCCAAACAGCAAAAACATCCCGGCCAGCCCTGCAGCCGTCAGAAAAAGCACAATTATTAAAATAATTTCCAGCATAAAAACCTCATCAATTCCGTTTGTTTTCGACATTATAAATCACCATTTTCATCCGTCAAGATTCTTTCGATATTTACATAACCATATAAAATTAAGGAACATAACAATTCCAGTAAAAACGCAATTAAAAATCTTGTTTAGTTTTGGTGAACAAATGTGACATATCCGAGTAAAATGAGATTGTTTGTATTTTTAAAAAATAATTGTTTATTTTTGAAACCTTGTTACCATTAATAAAGGCGAAGAATACTGTTTGTCGCCAAGGCAATCTGTATTTTATGACAGGGGAGAATTTAAACATGGACGTGAAATGTTACAGCAACAAAAGTCCGCCGACCTTCACATCGGCTTAACCCATTGCGGTACCCGTTTTTTGTCAGCGTTATTTTAACAACAAGGTTTTTTTTAGCGAGGTGTCTTATGAAAAAATGGATGACTGTATTAGCGTGTGTGTCGTTGGCGCTGCTGGTAACCGGCTGTGCCTGTATGCAAAAACCAGAACCCGCTCCGGCGCCTGCTCCGGCTCCGGCGGCCAAGCCCGCTCCGGCTGCGGCTCCGGCAACGGGTGTCAATCATGTGATTCGCGATTACTGCGGCGTCGGCTGCGGTGCGATCCGCATTGAAAAGCTGATGCCCGAAAAGGTGCAGCTCAACCAGCCGTTTGACTACACCATCACCGTTACTAATCTGACCGATATGATGCTCAGCGACATCGTGGTCAAGGAAAACCTGCCGGCGGGCTTCAAGTACAAAAGTTCCTCGCCCGAAGGCAAGTTGGACGGCAGCACACTGACCTGGTCAATGGCGTCGCTGGGACCCAAGGCCATGGAAAAGATCGTCGTCAGCGGTTCGGCTGCCGAAGTCGGCTGGATACAGACCTGCGCTAACGCGACGTATGTGATCCCCGCCTGCACCAAGACGCAGGTGGTTCAGCCCGCTCTGGCTCTGGTCAAGACCGCGCCGGAAAAGGTACTGCTGTGCGACGCGATCCCGCTGACCTTTACCGTAACTAACAAGGGCACAGGCACTGCGGCCAATGTCAAGCTGACCGATACCCTGCCTGCCGGCCTCAAGACCGCCGACGGCAAAGCGGCTGTTGAAATGATGCTGGGCAATATCGCGCCCGGGCAGTCAGTAACACGCTCGGTTACGGTCAAGGCCGAAAAGACCGGCGCCTACAAGAATCAGGCGTTTGCGATGGCCGATGGCGACCTGAAAGCCGAATCCGCCGTAACCGAAACGCTGGTTACACAGCCCGTATTGGCCATCGAAAAGACCGGCCCGAAGAATGAGTACCTCGGACGCACGGTATCGTATGAGATCATGGTCGCCAACAAGGGCGATGCCGTGGCCGCCGATACAGTCGTGATCGATACGATCCCGGCCAATGTCAGCGATGTGGTCGTCAGCGACAGCGGACAAGTTGCCGCAGGCCGCGTAACGTGGTCGCTGGGTGCGATGGCTCCGGGCGCAAACCGTAAGCTGTCTGTCAGCTACAAGCCCGCCGGCGCCGGCGAGTTCAAGAACGAAGCCAGCGCCACGGCCGTTTGTGCTGCGGGCGTTGCCGCCTCGGCCGCTACGCAGATCGCCGGTATCCCGGCGGTGCTGTTGGAAGTGATCGACGTGGACGACCCGATTGAAGTGGGCAAGAACGAAACCTATATCATCACCGTAACCAACCAGGGTACGGCTCCTGACACCAATATCGCAATCAAAGCGATGCTGGAAGAAGAGATGGAGTTTGTCTCAGCCGGCGGCGCTACGGCCGGCGGTATGGTCGAAGGTGCGGTGGCCTTTGAAGCCCTGCCTTCGCTGGCTCCAGGTGCAAAAGCCACTTGGCGCGTTGTCGTCAAGGCCGTCAAGCCGGGCGATGTTCGTCTGAAGGTTGTGATGAGCACCGGCGAACTGAAGCGCGAAGTGATGGAAACCGAAGCCACACGGTTCTTCGAATAAGTTGTAACAGCAGAGTTTGATTGCAGGCCGTCGATACACCGGTATCGGCGGCCTGTTTTTTGGAGACACTGACGATGAAGCAGGAATCGCGGATCGGAATTATCGGCGGCTCAGGTCTGGGCGATGCAATGGCCAAGCGCATCGCCCAGCCGGTGGTCAATGAAGTGGATACGCCCTTTGGCAAGCCAAGCGGGGCGATCTTGACCGGTATGCTGGGACAGCGGCCGGTGGCGTTTTTGAATCGGCACGGTCAGGGGCATCGGTTTAACCCCAGTCGCGTCCCGTATGCGGCCAATATCTTTGCCCTCAAGGCGCTGGGCGTTACGACCCTGATCGCCGGCGGGGCGGTCGGCTCGCTCAATGAGACGATCCATCCCGGCCATCTGGTGCTGGTCGATCAGTTTATCGACAAGACCTTTCGTCGGCAAAATACATTTTTCGATGAACTGGGCGCCGTCCACGTTGAATTCGCACAACCGTGCTGTGTGCGCCTGCGCGAAAAGATGATGCTGGCTGCCGAGCATATCGATGCAATGACACACACCGATGGTACGTATGTCTGTATGGAAGGGCCGCAGTTTTCCACCCGTGCCGAGTCGCTGATGCACCGGGCGTGGGGCGGCGATCTGATCGGTATGACCGCCATGCCGGAGGCCAAGCTGGCGCGCGAGGCGCAGATGTGCTATGCGCTGGTCGCACTGGTCAGCGATTTTGACTGCTGGCGGCCGCACGAGCCGACCGCCGACAAGAAGGGACTGCTGGAAGAAATCCTCGGCAACCTGCATCAGGCGACCGAAAACGCGATCAAATTGATTGAAAAGACGCTGGCCATGGATCACACCCTGTGCGATGAGGATTGCCCCTGCCGCAAGAGTTTGGAACTGGCCGTCTGGTCAGGTCAGGATGTCGTTTCACCATCTGTCCGGAAAAAACTCTCCCCGCTGTTTAAGTGAGTCTATAAAACTAAGAACTAAGAACTAAGAACTCTACTCCTTGCCCAACTGTTCAACCCCTTGCCCCAGCACATCGCCGACCGCGGCGCTCATCGCTGCGACAACGGCCTCGGCGGTCGGCTTGGGCGGCAGGGAGGCGGTTGCCTCAAATGTGTGGTCGAAG
This sequence comes from Phycisphaerae bacterium, assembly GCA_041308685.1. Lineage (GTDB taxonomy): Bacteria > Planctomycetota > Phycisphaerae > Sedimentisphaerales > Anaerohalosphaeraceae > T3Sed10-213. Next base: position 2,783 of record JBFZBE010000277.1, on the reverse strand, counting down.
ACCATACTGCCGCATCGGCAGGACGTTTCATACGCCGTCAGGACAAACCGCATTTTGGCCACCGCAAACGGTGCCGTCGGCGCGGTAAAATCCGCGTACAGCGCCTCCAGATGCGGCTCCAGCGTCAGGCGTTTGCCGCCGCGAACACCGTCCGCGCAGAGCGTAACGCCGGCCGCCTTCAGCCGAGCCGCCAACAGCTCGCCGATCTGCTTGTCCGGTGCGGCCAGAAAGCGGTTGTAATGGTCTTTTTCAAACGTGGATGCTCCGGTGCGATAGATCAGGGCTGACCCCGAAAACGGCGATGACGCCCGCACCGCGCGTACCCGCAGGCATTCCGGAAGAGTAATGGCCGCTTGCGTATCGGTGCGGTCGGTCAGCGCTAAAAACGCGTTCGCCGCCGCCGGCTGGCGGGGAATCCCGCAGCCGCAGAACAGTACCAGTGCCGTGGTTATCAGCAGTGTTTTTGTGATGTTCATTGGACGACCTCCGATTTGGCCGGCGGCGCCGAAAACAGAAGCCGTGCCGGATTGTCTTTGATGCTGTCAGAAATCTGCCGCAGATTTTCGACCACGATTTTCAGGTTTGTTAAGACCGCGTCAATATCCATTTCGTGCTGCGCCAGCAGGCCGTCAACACGGCCCAGCGTATCGCTGAACTGCTGAATGGCCGTCCGCAGATTGCCCGGCGCGGCGCTGTCGCTTTCGGATAAAAACTGCTGTACAACGGCGTTGGTGGCCTTGAAGTCATCCATCATGGCGACTGCCGATTGGCGGATTTCGGCCACATTGGCGTCTTTGACAGCGGTCTGGATGCCTTCCAGTGTGGCGGTCATTTCACCGAACATCTTCTCAAAGTCGATCTTCTCCAGCCGCAGGAACACGCTTTCCAGCGCCTGCGTAAAACTGGTAAACAAGCTCGGCGACGACGCGATATACGGATACTCCGGAACCCACGGCACTTGCAGTTCGGGGTCGCGCTCGGGATCGACATAGTCGGCCTCCAGAAACGAAATCCCCGTGATCCCCTGATAGCTCAGCTTGAACCGCAGACCCAGAGACGCCTGATTGCGCAGCATGGCTTTGATCAGCATCGGGTTTTCGTCCAGGCCGGGAAATCGCCGCGGGTCGATGGCCATCACCACCATAACATACCGGCTGAACTGCTTGAACTCCGGGCTGTCCGGCGGGAGATGATCTTTGTATTTGGAATACACAAACGTGATTTCCTTGACGCTGCCGATTTTCACGCCGCGATGCAGCACATCCGAGCCGACATTCAGCCCCTGTACGGATTCATCAATGTATGTTTCCACCAGCACCGCCTCACCGTGCAGCGCATCGGCCTGAACAAACAGCAATCCGCACAGCAGCCCTGCCAGACACAGCAATACAAAAAGGCCGACCTTAAAATACGTTGAAGGTTGCTTCATAGGTTATCCTCAATTGAGTTACTCCAAGCTCCGATTGAAAAATCGCCACGCCGCCTCGTTAGACCGATCATCCCGAAGCTGTTCGGGGCGGCCCTGAGCGATGATGCCTTTGGCCTGTTTATCCAACATAATGATCCGCCCGTTGAGTGTAAAGACGCTGGCCAGCTCGTGGGTAACGATCACAAACGTAACACCCAGCGCCTTGGACAGATGCACGATCAATTCGTCCAACTGCGCCGCGGTGATCGGGTCCAGTCCCGCCGACGGCTCATCCAGAAACAGAATCTTCGGGTCCATCGCCATTGCGCGCGCCAGCGCCGCCCGCTTTTGCATCCCGCCTGAAAGCTGCGCCGGCAGATGCGTCTCATAGCCGCCCAAGCCCACCTGCCGTAGTTTGCTTTCGGCGATCCACCGCACCGCCGCTTTGGGCAAAGATGAAAACTCTTCCAGCGGCAGGGCGACGTTTTCCAGCACGGTCATCGAGCCGAACAACGCCCCGCCCTGAAACGCCACGCCGATCTGCGACAGGATCGATTCCCGCTGCGCCGCCGTTGCGCCGGTCAGCGGCTGGCCGTCGATGGCAATCGTACCGGCCATCGGCTTCTGCAGCCCGATCAGATGCCGCAGCAGCGTGCTTTTGCCGCACCCGGAGCCGCCCAGGACGATAAAAATCTCCCCCGGCTCAACCGAAAACGAGACATTCTCCAATATCGGCTTGTCGAACCCGACCGTCAAATTGTCCGCCTGAATAATCGCCATCGTTGCAGCCGTAGGATGGGCTTTAGCCCATCAGGAGAGTTTCAAGTTTAAAGTCCAAAATCCAAAATGTAAAAGTTAAAAGCAGCGGTTTTTCTCTGTGATTTTGCATTTTAAGTTTTAGTTTTAACCTATTGACTTTACATTTTAAACTAAACTTCAAATATCAAGGTAATACAGCACCACCGAAAACACGCCTTCGATGGCCACCAGCAGCACGATGGCCGTAACGACCGCCCGCGTGGCGGCCAGCCCCACCGCGCCGGGTCCGCTTTGCGCCTGCAGGCCGCGCAGGCAGCCGACCATCCCGATCATCCCGCCGAAGACCAGCGACTTGGCCAGCCCGACGGCAACATCGGTCAAACTCAAGATGCTTTGAACGTGCGTGGTATAGGTTACCAGCGGATAGCCCAGCGACAAGATCACCAGCCCCGAGCCGACCAGTCCGGCGATGTTGGTGATCGTCGCCAGCAGGGGGGTCATCACCAGCGTCGCCAGCACCCGCGGCGCCGCCAGAAATGTCGCCGGGTCCAGATTCATCACCGTCAACGCATCCAGCTCGTTGTTGATCTTCATCGTGCCGATCTCGGCCGCGTAC
>JBFZBE010000276.1:0-8512 GCA_041308685.1 Phycisphaerae bacterium | reverse complement strand
TGGCTCGGTGCTGACTGCCGATTTCAGCACGCACAGCGACATCGATGTATTGGTTACATTTGAGTCAAACAGTCCGATTGATTTGTTTGATTTGTCCGAAATGAGTCGTGATCTGGAGCATATCTTCGGTCGTCCTGTCGATCTGGTTGAGAAAGCCGCTCTGAAAAATCCATTCCGCAAAAAGCATATCCTTGAAACAATGGAGGTTATTTATGCGGCCTGAAGAACGCGATGCCATTGTTTGTAGTACACGTTTTAGCGTGAAAGGAACAAGCTATCCCGATTCATCGGGAGAACTACGAACATGGCCGGACTGTTTTACCAATTAGGGCGGTTGGCGGGGCCGACGGTACGCAAGGCCAAGTGGGCCTGGGCGGCCGCGGCCGGGTCGGAGGCGGAGATGATCGCCGCCGAACGCGCCGCCGGGGCCGATATGGCGCAGCAGGTCTTGGCGCAAGGCCGCCGCTGTGCCGATGCGCCGCTGGTGGAACGGCTGGCCGACATCGGCAGCACCCTGACCGCACGGCTCAAAGACAAACGCCGCGCATTTTCGTTTTACTGCCTGTCGGGCGAGCAGCCGCAGGCGTTCTGCCTGCCGGGCGGGTTTGTGTTTGTAACGCGGGCGATGGCTGACCTGTGCGGCGACAAGCCCGACCGCATCGCGTTTGTCCTGGCCCACGAGATCGCCCATATCGTCGAAGGCCACGCCCTGCAGCGGCTGGCCGGCGGGGCGCTGCTGCAGGCCGGTATGCTGCGGGCAATCCCGGCCGGTCGGCTCGGTGCGCTGGCGGCGGAGTTTGTCAGCAAGGCCTATTCGCGCGATCAGGAGCGGACGGCCGACCGATTCGGGCTGCGGCTGATGCGGGCGGCCGGATACGATGGCCGTGCGGCGGCGGACGTGTTTGAACGGCTGGCCGCACTAAACCCATCCGACCGACGCGGCGGCTATTTTGCCACCCACCCGGACGCCGACGACCGCATCGCCGACCTCAAACGACTCTTGAACGAATGGACAAAACAATGACGCGAAAGATCGACTATCAAACCATCGCCGATGCGGTGCGGGCGGCCTGCATAAAGATGGCCTTTGAGCTGCCGCCGGATGTACTGGCGGCATTGAAGGCCGCACGGCAAAGAGAATCCAACGCGCGGGCGCAGCGGATACTGGAGCAATTGATCGAAAATGCCCGGCTGGCGGCAAGCGAGCAGATCGCCATCTGCCAGGACACCGGGCTGGTGGTCGTCTTTGTCGAGCAGGGGGCGGATGTGGTGGTTGTCCCGCCGGCCGCGCGGCCGAAGGCGGTTTTGACCGATGCTGTCAACGACGGCATCACTGCCGGATACAGCGACGGCTACCTGCGAAAAAGCATCGTCGCCGAGCCGCTTAACCAGCGTAAGAACACCGACACTAATACCCCGGCCATCATCCACCATCGCTTCGTGCCGGGCGACCGGCTGCACATCGGGCTGATGGCCAAGGGCGGCGGCTGCGAGAACAAAAGCCAGTTTAAGATGTTCAACCCCACCGCCTCGGCCGAGGAGGTCAGCGCGTGGATCGTCGAGGTCGTCAAGGCCGCCGGCCCCAACGCCTGCCCGCCGTTTGTCGTCGGGGTGGGCTTGGGCGGCAATTTTGAGCTGTCGTGCCTGTTGAGCAAAAAGGCGCTTTTGCGCGATATCGGCGCGGCCAACGCCGACCCGTTTTATGCCGCACTGGAAGCCCAACTGCTGGCGGCGGTCAACGCCACCGGCTTAGGCCCGCAGGGCCTGGGCGGCGATACGACGGCGCTGGCCGTACAGGTCGAAACCGCCCCGTGCCATATCGCCTCGCTGCCGGTCGCAGTCAACATCGAATGCCACGCCCACCGCCACGCGCACCTGACGCTTTAAGGCCAAAACAATAGCCGCGTCAGCGGTCGGATAAAAATTAAAGCAACCTCTATTAATTGAAGATTGCAAGGGAAATATGGGTTTATCTCATAAATAACGCGGGCAAGTTGCCGGCGACACATATTTTTAGAGGTTGCCTTAAAAGTCAAAAGGTGTAAACCAAACAAAGCCAATTGCCCCCGCATTAACGGCTTGTCAGTTTGAAACCAGAGGCCAATGGAACAATACGAGCATAGCAATCAGGGCTTGCGGGTGTATGCCCCGGCCAAGATCAATTTGACACTGCTGATTTCCGGCAAGCGGCCGGATGGCTTTCACGGCATCGAAACGCTGATGGCCAAGATCGACTGGTGCGACGAGCTGCTGTTTGAGCCGGGCGAAAAAGAGGGCATCGAGCTGGTCTGCCGCGGCGCTTACTGGGCGCCGGACGGGCCGGACAATCTGATCTGGCGGGCGTACGATCTGCTGACGCAAAAAGCCGGCCGAACAGTGCCGGTCAAGGTAACGCTGACCAAAAATATCCCCGCCGGCACAGGGCTGGGCAGCGCCAGCAGCGATGCGGCCGCGGCCTTGCTGGGGCTCAATCGCTTTGCCGGGCTGGGCCAGCCGATGGATGTCCTGCACGATCTGTGCGCCCGGCTGGGCAGCGACATCGCCTTTTTTCTCTACGGGCCGTTGGCGTATTGCACCGGACGCGGCGAAAAAATAACGCCGGTGGAACAAAAATATGACTTTTCTGCACTTTTGATCCTGTTAGACCTAAGTGTAGCTACCAAAGATGTTTACAAGAATTACAGACACGATGCGTCGGAATATAATACACTGTCCGATAAAATAAATCCGCTGATTGCCAAAAAGAATGTTGATTCTGCGGCCAAAATATGCGCAAATATGCTTCAGTCGAGCTGTTTTGAGTTATATCGAGGGCTGGCAGAGCTGAAACAACGGTGTGAGGCCTTCTGTGGACGGCGCGTGTGCCTTAGCGGCAGCGGATCGGCGATGTATATTCTCAACCCCGACCCGCGGCAGGTTGCGTCTTTGCAGAGTTGGCTGAAAAACGAGTTTAACTGCGAAAGCAGGTTTGTCAACAGCAATAGATGGTAACGATGTGGCGAGGCAGACTATGGAAATCAGCGAAGTTAGAGTCAAACTTGTGTCCAACCAGGATGACCGTCTAAAGGCCTTTTGTTCCATGACCCTCGACAATGAATTCGTCATCCGGGACATCAAAATCATCGAGGGAACCGGCGGGCTGTTTGTGGCGATGCCGTCCCGCAAAATGAGCGATCATTGCAGCCGGTGCGGCGGAAAAAACCACCTCCGCGCCAAGTTTTGCTGCAATTGCGGGGCCAAACAACCCGAAGAACGCATCCATCATGACCCGCACGGGCGGATTAAGCTTCATGCCGACATAGCTCATCCGATAAACGCCCAATGCCGCCGCAAGATACAGGATGCGATCGTCAAGGCGTTCAATGAGGAAGTAGAGCGTTCCAAGCAGCCGGGCTACAAGCCGGTGGATTTGGATATCGATGACTTCGGCGACGACGATCTGCATTGAGCGCGTTATCGTCCTGACAGGGACACGATGTAAGCAGTTGCAGACCGCGTTCCGATGCCATTTGTATCCGGCCGGTGTCTATTCGTGGTGTGTTACAATATCCTCAAACACGCGGTCCAGCGCCATATCCAGCCGCATGTCCAGCGCCTCTTCGGAAATCCACAGTTCACGGCGGGCTTTTTCAATCTTGTCATATCGGACTTCCGGCAGGGCGGCGATCAACTGCAGCAATTGTCCGATCGGGTTGGTGTCCAGATGCCGGAGGAGTTGTTTGGGCGAAAAGTCGGATTCCGTCCACAACGACGCCGCTTGATTCGGCTCGGCGGCACGCTTGGTGTTGCGTTCGGCCAGCCGCCGCATTTCCATCTTAAAACGCTTTGTCTTGGATGTATCCATAGTGTATTAAATAAACCTCAATACGCGCCTTATCAAGATGTCCTTTCTTGCTAAGACAATCGGCAGCGATTTCTCATGCTGCATCTTGTGTCATTCAATGTCCTCATCCATTGCAGGACATTTTTTGCTCTAAATACCACTATATATTGTATGTCGTTTCTTTGCTGTTTTTTGCTGTCTATCACTCTTGCAATACAGGTATCGACAGATGCTTTGCCAAAACTTCAATTTTTTTGGAAAAAGATTCAACGTGTTATATGGCGGTGTTTTACAGTCAAAACGGTAGAATTGCCGATAACTGGTGCAGGACGCGGGTTTTTATCTTACCTCATCTATCGCCGTTCTGCCGGAGACGGTAATCTGGGGAAAATAGGGAATACACAATATATTGTTGTTGGATTTGATTTTAAGATACACAAGCCGCGCGTTTTATTCCGACTTCAAAGGTCGGGTTAAAGGCCGCGTTTTTCGATGGCGTCGGGCTTTCGGATGTAGGTGGGAATGAGCGTATTGATGTCGGAATAGAGGTGTTTTTCGGCCATTTTCAGCCCAACAGTATAGACCCCGCGGGCATTGGCCGTCCAAAATGATGGCTCTAACAGCGTTGTTAGCGGGTTTTTGAATTTGTCGGCGTAATAAACCAGCCCTTCACCCAGCAAAGCCGTCGGGATGTTGTCTTTATTAATAAGTGCGAGCAATTCTTCGGGATAAAGAAGGGCACTGGGGTGGATTTTTACCCATTCTCCGTCGCGATGTTCATAGAGTGCGGTAAAAAAGCGGTTTTGCTTGGCATCGAGAATCGGGGCGATCCGCCGCGGCATTGTGCCGGCTTGTCGGGAAAAATCATCCGCGTTGGCGGTCATCGCATCCAGCGTATCGACGGCCACGATGCGGCTATTGAGTGCGTATCCCATCATTTTCGCGAATGTTACGGCGATGCGGATTCCGGTAAAGCTGCCCGGGCCTGCAGTGATATAGACCGTACCGACCTGTGCGGGACGCGCATTGGCTTGCTCCAGCAGGGCGGTCATCACGTCAAAAAGTTCGACGCTGTGCTTCATTACACCTGAAAATTCGGATTCTTGCAATAATATGCCGTCTTTTCCCAGGGCAATTGACCCGATTCGCCCGGATGTTTCGACCGCCAATTCAAAATCTTGCTGTGATTTAGGCATTAAGAACTCCAGAACTATGTATTTAAGAAGGGGACTATACCGATTCTTGGGGTTGAAAACAACCCCCGACCTAAAAGTTTCGAGATTTTTTCGCTTGCAATAATTATTTTTTGATTATACACTTGCACCTCTAACTGTCTACGCTTGTGTGAGCGGTGCGGGGACTTATAATTAAATTATCCATAATTAGTTGTGGAGGATTATTGTGAACTCTCACAATCATCGAGTCAACGGTGTCAAATGGTTCTGGTGTGCGGCGGTTTTGTTTATGGGTATGGCGGCCTGCGTGTGGGCGGCCTCAGCCGATGAGCAAAAGGCACGTCAGGGCAAAATCGATTCATTTATCCAGATTGCCCGCGAACAAATCAAACGCGGCAGCTACACGCAGGCACAGGTGGAGCTGGACAAGCCGTTCGGTGCGGATTTTGCCGCGTTTGTAACCGACGCGCAGAAAAAGGAGATCGAATCTCTCCGCGCTAAGATTCAGGAGGCCGCCGGCCAGCGGGACAAGATTTCCCAGATGCTCCAGCAGAGCGACCAGTTGACCGCCGCCGGTCAGTTTGATCAGGCCGCGGCACTGCTGCGTGAGGTGCAGGCCAGCCCGTATATCAGCACACAGGAAAAAGCGATCGTCGCGGCCTCTCTGGAGGGGTTGGACGCCAAAATTAAAGCACATCAAAGCCAGGTGCAGGCGCTGTATGACGATTCGGCCAAGCGGTATCAGGAAGGCCAGTTGGAGGCCGCCCGCGCCGGGTTTGCCGAGGTGGCCGCATCGGGCGTGTCCGTCAGCGGCGACCGTTCGGCGGGCGATTATGTCACGGCGATCGACGCTGCCATAGCCGCCCAGCGCCAACAGCAGGCACAGGCGACGGACTTGCAGGTCGAACAATTGCTGCCGGCGGACACGGCGACCGCTCAAACACAAGTAACTGCTCCGGCCGAATCGCCAGTTGCGGCGGCCGTCCCAAAAGCCCCGACCGCGGTGCAGCCGGCGTCCGACAGCGCCGAAAGCTCCTATTTGCAGGTTATCCGCCGCGAACGTTCGGTCAAGACCGACTATACGACGGCGATCGTCAACGACGCCCTGACGCGCTCGCAGACGCTGCGTCAAGAGGGCAAGTTTGAGGAAGGCCGGCAGATTCTGCGTCGGGCGATGTCGGTGGTGGATCGCAACAAGCTGCTGCTGGGCGATGCCCTTTATACGGATTACGCCGCCCGCCTGAACAACGAGGAGCAGTCGCTCAACGAACAGCAGCGCACCGTTGTTGCCGAGCAGGCCAAGCAGCGTGAAGAAGAAGCCGAAAAGATCACCGGCCAAATCCGCCAGGATATCGACGCCCAGCGCGCCCAGGCCATCGAAGAATATATGGATCGGGCGTATGCCTTCCAGGAAGAACAGCGTTACGAAGAGGCGATGGGACAGTTGGAACAGCTTTTGGCGATCGACCCGCACAATCACCGTGCACTGATTATGAAAAAATCGCTGGAGCACTGGACGCGATTTATCGAACAGCGGCGGATACAGGAAGAGGTCGAACGCGAGGAGATGGAACTGCTGTTGGAGACCAATCGCAAGACGATCCCGTTTTCCAAAGAGATCAACTATCCGCGCAACTGGAAAGAGATCTCCGCCCGGCGCGACAAACTGCTTGAGGAAACGCAGAACCCCGTCGATGTGGCGGTCAACAAGCAGTTGGATCAGACGATCAATCTGACGATGCTTACGCCGGACACGACGCTGGAAGAGGCGATCAATATCCTGCGCAACTCGGTCGATCCGCCGCTGGTGGTTTTTGTGAACTGGCCGGATTTGAGCCAGAATGCGTTTGTGGAGCGCGATACGCCGGTCAATGTATCGGGCGAAGGGTTTAACGCGGTTGTGCTGCGTACGGCGCTGAATCGTATTCTGGAGGCGGTCAGCAGCGCCGCGATGGCCGAGCTGGGCTATATTGTCGAGGACGGCGTGATCACGATCGCAACCAAGACATCGCTGCCGACGCGGTTTAAGTATGAGATTTATGACGTGGCCGATCTGGTCAACCCGCCGGCCAACTTCGATGAAGAGTACGGCGGTATGATGGGCGGCCAGAGTGGCGGCGGCGGTGGATTCGGCGGCGGCGGCGGTTCCACCGGCGGTGGCGGCGGCGGTTCCAGCTTTGGCGGCGGTGGCGGTGGCGGCGGTTCCAGCTTCGGCGGCGGCGGCGGTGGTTCACGCGGCGGCGGCGGCGGTGGTTCACGCGGCGGCAGCGGCGGTGGTTCACGCGGCGGCAGTTCCGGCGGCAGCGGCAGCGATATCGGCAACTGGCGGTCGGAAGAACGCGCCTGGCAGTTGATCTGGACGATCCAGCAGACCATCGAGCCGGATAGCTGGTATGAAGAAGGCGGCGACGGTCGTATCGACCAATACGGCGAAAGCAAGCTGATTATCTGGCAGACGCCGGAAGTGCATCGGCAGATCAAAGACTTTGTCGAGCAGCTTCGCAAAGGTCTGGGCAACCAGATCGCCATTGAAGCACGCTTCCTGCTGGTCGGCGAAAACTTCCTTGAGGATATCGGGGTTGATATCAGCCGGATCAGTGCGGATCTTGGCGGCAAATGGGGTCAAGCGCTGGGCGGCAATGTGGTCTTTCAGCAAAACTCTGCGGATCTGACGGCGCCGCGTCCGACGACTCTGCCGGGCAGCTTGGGCGGAATAACTACCCCCGCCTTTGAGGTTGAATCGACGTATGGCATATTGGATGATTTGCTGGTGGATTTTATCATTCGTGCCACGCAGATGTATCAGAATTCGCGTCAGTTGACCGCCCCCAAGGCCGTGGTGCTTAACGGTGAGTCGGCGACGATGGAAGTTGTTAAGCAAACCCGTCTTGAGACCAACAAAGAGCTGGTAACGGACACCTCGACGACGGACAATGTTTCGCAGACGTATGCCTATTGGGATACGGAGCTGGAAGATATGATGAGCGGCGTAACGATGTCGATTACGCCGGTGATCACCGCCGACAAAAAATATGTTGTGCTGCGTATTGTTACTTACCTGATCGATCTGAACACCGACCAGACAGGAACGGCGATCGGCATTGTGCCGGGCTCGGACGAACCCATCACCAACACCTATACGCTGCCGATCCAGCAGATGAGCTCGATTATGACGCGCGTCTCGGTGCCGGATCGCGGTACGGTGATGCTCGGCGGGCTGACGCTGACGGCCGACCGCGAGGTCGAGGCGGGTGTGCCGATTCTGGGCAAGCTGCCGCTTCTGGGACGGCTGTTCTCCAACAAGAGCCAGATCAAGGATAAGCAGATTCTGCTGATCCTGGTCAAGCCGACGATCATGCTGCCCGAAGAGACCGAAGAGGACGCCGTCGGCGCATTGACCCAAAAGTAACACAGGTCTTTACACACACAAACAAAAAGGACACAGGCGATAACGCCCTGTGTCCTTTTTTATTGATTTTTGAATTTGAAACGATTATTCAGCCGGCTTAAAATC
>JBFZBE010000275.1:0-3505 GCA_041308685.1 Phycisphaerae bacterium | reverse complement strand
CCGCCAGCCCCGCGGCGTTGGTGGCCGGGCCGGTCATCAAAAATACCATCGCCGCGCCGGGGCTTAGCCCCTTGGCCATCATCGCCACCGCCACCGGCACCGAGGCCGTCGCGCAGACATACACGGGGATGCCGACCGCCATCATCGCCAACATCGCCGCGATCCCCCCGCCGCCGGCCAGATACGAGGCGAAAAAATCGTCCGGCACAAACGCCGCGATCAGCGCCGCAATGGCGATCCCGACCAGCATCGCCACACCGATATCCGCTGGCAGGGTTACAAATCCATGCCGCATTGCCCGCACAAACCCGTTGACTTTGGGCTTGTCCGTCGCGCAGCAATCGTCCTGACAATGTTTGGCCGTTTGGGGGGCAAGGTGGTCTTTTTCGACCAGTTCGACCAGAAATCCGCCGAACAGCCCTGTCGCCAGTGCCGCGACAGGCCGGACGATCGCCAAGATCGGCCCCATCAAGCTGTAAGTAACCAGGATGCTGTCCACGCCGGTTTGCGGCGTCGAAAGCAGAAAAGACGCCGTCGCGCCTTTGCTTGCTCCGTGCTTGTGCAGCGACATAGAAACCGGAATGACCCCGCACGAACACAGCGGCAACGGCACGCCGAACAACGCGGCCTTGAAAATGGACATAAAGCCCCTGCCGCCCAAGTGCCGCTCCACAGCTGCCGGCGATATCCAAACGCTCAACAGCCCCGCGATCAAAAAACCAAACAACAAATACGGTGCCATTTGCGTTAGCGTTTGCCAAAAATCATAGACAATCTGCATCATTTTTCCTACTTAAAGGTATTAATTTGTCCATTATCTGTAATACGTTTTTTGTGTCATGTATGTTCAAAAGGGTATTATATGACCCTAATTTAGGGTTTTTTCAAAGGGATTAAGCCGCGAATCAATGTATGTTAATCGCCGCTAAATTTTACAAAAAAATATATAGACGCGCAGAAAATCATAACTTATAATATCGACGAGGTCTTTTTTTATAGATATTTATACTCTTTATTATGTCGGGCGAAGATTGGGCAGAACAAAAATGGATGTTGGCTGTTCCACAGTGAAGGCGCAATGCGTATCTGAGGTTATATTATGAAGATTTTTATGCTGGGCTGGGAATTTCCGCCCTATATCAGCGGAGGATTGGGCACGGCCTGCTACGGGCTGACTCGTGCGATGAACGAGTTAGGCCTTGAGGTTACTTTTGTCGTTCCCAAACCCATCGACGTGCCGCAGGCCACGCATGTCAAAATGCTCAGCCCCTCGCAGGTTCGCGCAACCAGTGTCCGTCGCCAGCACAGTATCGAAACGACCACAGAAGAGATGAAGCACGTCTCATTTCGGCAGATCGATTCGGCCCTTCAGCCGTATGCCACGCCGGAATTTTATCAGCAGAAAATCGAAGAGATCATCCGCCAGAAAAACACCCATGCCCATTATGTCGAATCCGAACAGCAGCAAATGCTGGAGCAATGGGAAAAACTGGCGCATCAGTCCGTCGGAACAGGCCAGTACGGCGGGGATATGTACACCGAAGTGCATCGGTACGCCGCGGCGGCGGCACGGCTGGCGATGCAGGAAAACTTTGACGTGATCCATGCCCACGACTGGATGACCTATCCAGCGGGAATAGCGGTCGCAGCCGTTACCGGAAAACCACTGGTCATTCACGTCCATTCGACCGAGTTTGACCGCAGCGGCGAGTTTGTCAACCAAATGATCTATGACATTGAACGGCGCGGAATGCATGCGGCGCAGAAGATCATCGCCGTCAGCTATTTGACGCGCAATATCATTATCAGCCGTTACGGCGTACAGGGCGATAAAGTCGAGGTTGTCTATAACGGCGTCGAGCAGAACGGCGACAATCGGGCGGCGTTTACGGACATCGGCATCCGCAGCGATGAAAAAATCGTGCTGTTTCTGGGACGCATCACAATGCAAAAGGGCCCGGAATACTTTCTGATGGCTGCCCGCAAGGTGCTCGAAGAGATTGACAACGTCAAGTTTGTCATGGCCGGCACGGGCGATATGATGCATCGGATCATTGAAATGGCAGCCCAGATGGGCATCGGCCACAAGGTGCTGTTCACCGGCTTTCTGCACGGCAAGGATGTGCAGCGGGTCTATCAGATGGCTGATCTGTATGTGATGCCATCGGTGTCCGAGCCGTTCGGGATCGCTCCGCTGGAGGCGCTGAACTACGACGTGCCGGTTCTGATCAGCAAGCAGAGCGGCGTGGCCGAGGTCTTGACCCATGTCTTGAAGGTCGATTTCTGGGATGTTACAGAGATGGCCAACAAAATCATCGCCGTGCTGAAGTATCCGCCGCTGCAATTGACGCTGCGGGAACACGGCAACTTCGAGGTGCGGCGGCTCCGCTGGTCGGGCGCGGCGCAGAAATGCCTGCGAATTTACAATGAAATGTTTCAAATGGCTTAAGAATGCGTTAAGCGATTGAGGGTGCGATTATGGCGTCGGTTTGTTTTTATTTTCAAGTGCATCAGCCGTTTCGGCTTCGGCATTATACGGTCTTTGACCGGTCGCCGCGGTATTTTGACGAGTTCAAGAATGCTTCCATCTGCCGTAAAGTCGCCGACAAGTGCTATCTGCCGACCAATCGCCTGCTGCTGGACATCATCCGCCGCCACGAGGGGCGGTTTCGCGCGGCATTCAGTTTGACTGGCGTGATTATCGAACAATTCCAAAAGTACTGCCCGGAAGTGATCAGTACGTTTGACGCACTGGCGCAGACCGGCTGTGTGGAGTTTCTGGCCGAGACGTACTATCACAGCTTGAGTTTTCTGTATTCCAAGAACGAATTCGTCGAACAGATCAATAAACAATGCGAACTGGTAGAGCGGCTGTTCGGCCAGCGGCCGCGCGTGTTCCGTAATACCGAGCTGATCTACAACAATCAACTGGCGCAGATGATCGAGGCGATGGGGCGGTTTGACGGTATTATCGCCGAAGGCGCCGACCATATCCTCGGCAATCGCCACAGCAATTTCGTGTATCGCCCGTCGTCCTGCCAGCGGCTCAAACTGCTGCTGAAAAACTATTCCCTCAGCGACGACATCGCCTTCCGCTTCAGCAACCGCCAATGGAAGGAATACCCGCTGATGGCCGACAAGTTCGCCCGCTGGGTCAACAATGTCAACGGCAACGGCCATGTCATCAATCTGTTTATGGATTACGAGACGTTCGGCGAGCATCAGTGGCACGATACGGGGATATTTGACTTTATGCACCATTTGCCCGAGGAAGTCCTCAAACACTCGGACAATAACTTCAAAACACCCGGTGAGGTCATTGACAGCTATGAGCCGATAGATACAGTCGATGTGCCGCACATCATCAGTTGGGCGGATACGGAACGCGACCTGTCGGCGTGGCTGGGCAATGCAATGCAGTCCAACGCCATTCACGAGCTGTATAAAATGGAAAAAATGATCCGGCAGACGGCCAATCTGGAACTGCTGGAGGATTGGCGAAAGC
>JBFZBE010000274.1:0-4920 GCA_041308685.1 Phycisphaerae bacterium | reverse complement strand
GCTGGCGGCGATGCTGAATGCGGCGTCGACGATCTTTGCGATGGATATTTATAAGAAGTATGTCAGTCCGCAGGCCAGTCAGAAGATGATCGTCTTGCTGGGGCGGATCAGCGTGGTGGTGTTCTCGGTGATTGCGGTGATGCTGGCTCCGAAGCTGGGGAACCCGAAATTCAGCCACAGTATCTTTACGATCATTCAGGAAAGCCAGGGATTTTTGTCGCCGGGGATTCTGGCGGTGTTTGTGTTTGGATTGGTCGTGCATAAGGCGCCGCGGTTTTCGGGGGTGCTGGGATTGCTGACGGGTATTGCGGTTTATGGCGGATTGAAGTATATTTCAACGCTGCATAAGCTGATGGAAAATCCGCAGATGGCGCTGGTGATCGGCAACTTTTTGAACCGGATGGCGGTGACGTTTGCGGCGTGTCTGCTGGTGATGATTATTGCGACGATTGTTAAGCCGTCGGCGGAGCCGGTGGAGTTTAAGCTGAATACCAGGATCGATCTGAGCAGCAGCAAGGGTGCGCTGACGGCGGGGATTTTGGTGGTGATTGTGACGTTGATTTTTTATGTGATCTTCAGTCCGCTGGGGATTGCACGATAGAAAGGGATTGTTGTGAATATCACGATGGATATGGAGGCGTTTGCGGCGTTAAAGAAGCTGGCCCAGCAGGCGAAGTTCTACCTTCTGCGTCTGATTAGTCCGGCTTTTTTAGACATCTTTTTTATTATTTGAGAGCATTAAAATGTTTGAACATGCAAAGTGGATTTGGGCGCACCAAATGGAAACGGTGTATAATCAGACAATTATCGCATCGCGGTCTTTTTCACTCAATGAAATAAAACATGCAAAAATATCGATTTTCGCAGACAGCTTCTATCGTTTGTTCCTCAACGGCCAATGGATATGTGACGGCCCCGGACGTTGCTGGCCAACCCATTCACAGTTCGATGAAATTGATGTAACCTGTTATTTAAAAAAAGGAGGCAATGAAATCTATTGCATCGCAAGATACTACGGAATAGGCGATTTCCACGGCGTAGTTCAGCGTCCGGGATTGCTGGTGCAATTGGACGTGCTACAGTTCAACTGCATCCGAAAAACCATCGTCAGCGACCGCCGATGGCAGACAGCGATTGCCGATGCCTGGGTCAGCCGCACCCCCAAAATCGCCATCCAAATGGAACCGGCGGAATTGTATGATGCCCGTCTGGAACGCGCTTTGGCATTTGGACCAGCAGCAGAGATTGCCGTCGCAACAGACGGCCCCTGGAAAAACCTCAAACCGCGTGATGTGACGCTGCTGAGCCGCAAACCCTTTGCCTTTAAGCGTTTTGTCACCGCCACCGCCGTGGATTGCCGGCAGGAGGTGTTCTGTGTTCCGGCGGTGCGTTTGTGCCATTCCGGCGTCGTCAAGAGCAACAGCTATGTATCCGCCGCCTGTGCGATGGCCTCGGAATTGACACTCAAAAAGAATTCTGTCGTCCGCTTTGAATCCGTCGGCTGGACGGTGTCGGTCAACGGAAAATGCGCAAAGAACAATCAATTTGCGATGAACACCGGCAAGCATATCATCCTTGCTGCCGCCCAGCGCGCCGCCACAATGCACATTCAGGACAAAGTGCTGACAATTGCCTGTGATGCTCCCTATCGCCTGTCTAATCCGCTTCAGGCCGGGTATGATAATCCGTGGGCGTTTGTCAAATTTGATGCGTACCAATTCAATGAAACGGATATGCACTGGTTCTCGCTGCCTGTTGCCAATCCGCGCGTATCCGGCATCGAATCCGCCTACATCGCATACGTCGACGGCCTGCGTAAAAAAATCAAAGACAAGACCGCTTTCCTGACGCATCTGGGAAAAGACGCCGTCAAGCTGCCGCATAAAAAATTGTTCGTCGAGGATACGGCTTGGGCATTTCAGCACCGCCGTGTGCTGTCTGCGCCCGTCTCGGTAACACAGCCATCCGCCTGTATGAGCAGCGACCCGCAGTCTACGACTATTCATCCGGTCGCCGGAGCGGATGTCGAACTGGTGTACGATCTGGGAGAGCAGAATCTCGGATACTGGCAGATCGACCTGACGGCGCCGGCGAACGTAACTGTCGATGTGTTCGCCGTCGAACATATTTTTGAGGACGGACGTCCGCAGCAGACCCTGTCGAATCGAAACGGTTTCCGCTACATCACCAAGGCCGGACGCAATACGTTTACCTCGCTGAAAATCCGTTCCGGCCGGTATGTATTCTTGACCTTTCGGAATATGGCCGCCCCGGTCTGTCTGCATCGGATTGGGATGATCGAATCGACCTACCCGGTCGAAAACAGAGCCGTTTTCCAGTGCAGCGACGCCAATCTGGAAGGCATCTGGAATATCTCTGAACGCACGGTCAGGCTGTGCATGACCGATACCTATCTGGATTGTCCGCTGTATGAGCAGACGCTCTGGGTCGGCGATGCACGCAATGAATCGCTGTTCGGGTATCTGCTCTTCGGCGCCGAGGACATCGCCGCCCGTTGCATCCGGCTGGCCGCCGAATCGCTGGAACGCTACCCCATGGTCGGCTGTCAGGTACCCAGTACATGGGATTGTCTGCTGCCGGCGTGGAGTTTTCTGTGGGGGCTGTCCGTATGGGAGTTCTACTGGCAGACAGGCGACCGAAAATTCCTTAAAACCTATTGGCCTGCGGTCGTGAAAAATCTCAAAGGCGCTTTTGCACACCTCAACGAACAAGGGCTTTTCTCCGGGCCGTACTGGAATATGTTCGACTGGACGCCGATCGACCAAAACCAGAATACCGTACTGCACAACAGTATGCTGATGGTTGGCGCGATTGACGCCGGCATAAGCTGCGCCGAAGTTCTGGGGCAGCGTATGCAGGCCGCCGACTGGAAACGCGCCCGCCGCCGTCTGGCCGCCGACATCAACCGCCTGTGGGATGACCGCAAAAAGGCCTATCCCGACAGTATCCGTGAAGACGGTTCAATCAGCCCCTCTGTCAGCCAGCACAGCAGCTTTCTGGCGCTGCTGTATGACGTCGCCAAACCGGACATTGAAAAGTATTTGCGCCGCAACACCCTCCAGCCGTCTGACAACATGGTCAAGGTCGGCTCGCCGTTTGCGATCTTCTACCTGTACCAATGCCTGGAAAAACTGGGACTGTACGATGCGATCTTTGACTCCATCCGCGACAACTACCTGCCGATGCTACGTGCGGACGCCACGACCGTCTGGGAGTGCTTCCCGACCAACAATCTTTCCGCTGCATATACTGACGGCGGCCCGACGCGCAGCCACTGCCACGCCTGGTCCTCGGCACCGGTTTATTTTATTACTCGCCTGAAGCTGGGCATACAGCAAACCGCTGCGGGTGGCCGCAGCTACACAATCAGTCCATGGGTTAACGGTCTGGAATGGGCCAAAGGAACCATCATGACCACCAATGGGCCGCTCCGCGTAGATTGGCGGCGTGAAGGCAAGACGCTTTACATCAATTACAAAGGACCAAAGGGTGCTGCGCTGAAGTTCGCAAAAAATGCCAGCCATCAAAAGCTGCGTGTTGTGGCGAACGGCAAATCGAAAATCTAACGGCCATCGCAATCTGTCGTTTGAACAAAACGTTTATTACTCAAACAGACCGAAGGTTCGTTTGACAATACAAAAATCAAATTGTAAAAGGCAAACTGGACGAATCCGCCGACGGCATTTTTCTGGCCAACGCCAAACAATCCGTGATTAACGCGAATGTGATTGAATCGCCTTTTGTTAAACGCAACGGGGTGTCCTCGTTTGATCAAATTCTGGCCGGGACCAGTCGCTGTCTTCCCGGCCATTTTATGCGATCTATCTGATCGCTGCCGATGATATGGCTTATAACAGACTAACATTCTTTTTTTAGGAGGCGACGCAATGAATAAAGGATTCATAACGGGATTACTGCTGGTTCTTTCAGCGGCCGGATGTCATGGAACGGGTCAGCATCGGCACACATATTCGTGATTTGGCTCGTATCCTCAGATCGATCAGTCGCTTTTGTATGGCGTGGGGTTTCCAGCTTCGCTGCGCGTGTTCAAAGTAAAAGCATTTCAAAGACGATTTTGAGTATCATCAGGGGTTAACTCAGATGCATGCGATGGGCGTAAAAAGCTGGCGATCGCGGATGCATGCCACGATGATTCTCAAAAACCCCGTAATCCGATCCCTGAACGTGTCGCAGTTGCTCTGTAGAAAAGCTCTTTAAAAAGTAAAAAAACATAAATTAGGACTTGCGCTATCTTTTATTGTTGTGTATATGCTGGAGTATGAGCACAACATCCAAATCTCCAGTAAAGGTGGCCAAGGTTGCCTACAAGGTTGCGCTGGCGGCGTTGCCGGAATACGCCCATCGAT
This sequence comes from Phycisphaerae bacterium, assembly GCA_041308685.1. Classification (GTDB taxonomy): domain Bacteria; phylum Planctomycetota; class Phycisphaerae; order Sedimentisphaerales; family Anaerohalosphaeraceae; genus T3Sed10-213. Next base: position 532 of record JBFZBE010000274.1, on the reverse strand, counting down.
TCAGCCCGCGCAAGTTTACTCAGCCGCAGCTTTTTGTTTGTCTGGTCCTGAAGACCTTCTTCAAAACGGACTATCGTGGCATCACAGAACTCTTAAACGACTGCCCCGATCTATGCAGAACCTTCAGCCTGAAAACCGTGCCGCATTTTACCACGTTACAGAAGGCAGAGAGGCGATTGGTGTCGTTAAAACAGGCTGACCAACTGTTGGAAACCACCGTTGCAACCCTCTGCCAAGACAGGCATGTAACGCTTGCAGCAATCGATTCCACCGGGTTGGAAACAGGTCATATCAGCCGATACTTCGTTCAGCGAAAACGCTCCAAAGACAGCCAAACCGTTGAAAATACCAGTTATCGGCGTTTTCCCAAGTTGGCGATTGTCTGCGACTGTCTCAACCATATGATCCTGTCCATGTTTACCGCACGCGGTCCCAGCGTCGACATTAATCAGTTCTGCAAGACACTAAAACCCGCGACTGAAAAAGTGCGTATCGAGCATCTTCTGGCGGATGCCGGATATGACAGCGTCAA
>JBFZBE010000273.1:0-2953 GCA_041308685.1 Phycisphaerae bacterium | reverse complement strand
CAGGTTGCAAAGCTGGCCGAGGAAGCGCATGTTGATACGGCGATCGCGGCGATTTTTATGAATGGCTACGCTATACAAAAGTTAAAAGTCAAAAGTGAAAAGTAAAAAGTTTGGAAGCGGCGTTGCCGCGTATGTTTTGTAACTTGTTTTGCGTCCACAGGGGATGCAAAAATTTTCTATATACTTTGTTCGAAAGGCAACACAATGTCAGTCAAGATCAGAATGACCCGTATGGGACGGCGGCATCGGCCCTTCTTCCGCATCAACGCGGTGGAAAGCAAGACGCCGCGGGACGGTCGAATCCTCGAAAAGCTCGGCCACTTAGACCCCCTCGAAAAGAACCCTGAAAAGCAGTTGGTGATCGATCTGGAGCGCGTCAAGTTCTGGATGGGTCAGGGCGCTGTGCCCAGCGATTCGGTCGCCGAGATGCTGGTTAAGCAGGGTGTGCCGTGTCCGTCGCTGGCGGACAAGCAGGCCCGCCGCGATCGTGCCCGCAAGCAGGCGCGCAAGCTCGGCAAGCCGTTTACTAAAGCCGAAAAAGAAGCCGCTGCGCCCAAGAAGGAAGAAGCGTAACGGTTCCGTATGCGTATTGACGTTCTGACGCTGTTTTGTGAGATGTTCGAATCGCCGTTGAGCCATTCGATCCTCAAACGAGCGCAGCAGAAGGGCGTTGTAAATATCGTTCTTTCAAATATCAGAGAGTTTGCCGCCGACCGCTACCGCAAGGTGGATGACGCCCCTTACGGCGGCGGGCCGGGCATGGTGATGATGTGCAAGCCGGTGTTTGCGTGCGTCGAGCAGGTTCGCACGCAGGCCGCCGAGCCGGGGCATATCGTCATGCTGAGCCCGCAGGGTCAGCCGTTCACGCAGGCCAAGGCCGTCGAGCTGAGCCGTCTGCCGCGATTGATTCTGATCGCCGGCCGCTACGAGGGCTTTGACGAGCGCATCTGCGAAGGATTGAACGCCGAACAGATTTCCATCGGCGATTATGTCCTCAGCGGAGGCGAACTTGCGGCGATGGTGGTCATCGACGCGGTGGTGCGTCTGCTGGACGGGGCGCTGGGCGATGAGGCATCCGCCGCCGACGAATCGTTCACTGACGGCCTGCTGGAGTATCCGCACTATACGCGCCCCGAGGAGTTCGGCGGGATGCGTGTGCCGGAGATCCTGCTGGGCGGCGACCACGGCAAGATCGCCCAATGGCGGCACGAACAACGGCTGCTGCGAACGCAGCAGCGTCGGCCTGACTTATACGCAGCGTATCAGGCGCGGCAGGCCGAAAACAAAAAACCTTAATACAGATAAGACACAGGAGATAGACCCGTGAAAACGAAATTGATGGAAGCTGTCGAACAGAAATCGCTTCGACCCGAAACGCCGTACTTTGAAGTCGGCGACAGTGTGGATGTGCATTGCAAAATCAAAGAAGGCGACAAGGTGCGTACGCAGATTTTCAGCGGCACGGTCATCGCTCGCAAAGGCCGCGGGATGAACGAGATGTTCACCGTTCGCCGGATGATCGGCGATGAAGGCGTGGAGCGTACCTTCCCGCTGCACTCGCCCAATATCGTGGATGTCCGCGCCACCCGCAGCGGTAAGAGCCGCCGGGCCAAGCTGTACTTTCTGCGCGACCGCGTCGGTAAGGGCGTGCGTCTGTCGCAGCGGCACAGCGAGCATACCGTTACGAAATAACGGGACTGACCGCAGATGCTGCTGCCGTGGATGCGCCGCCGGCTGCTGGCCGATATCCATCGGCTGGGACGCTGGGGGCAGAAACAGGCCGAGCGTCGGCTGGTGCGCGACGGCTGCCGCATCATCGCCCGCAACTGGGGTTTTACTGGCGGCGAGCTGGATGTGGTGGCGCTGACGCGCGAGGGTGTTTTGGTCTTTGTCGAGGTCAAGACGCGGCGCAGCGAGGCGTTTGCCCCGGCCATCGCGGCGGTCAATCGCAAAAAACAACAGAAAATCGGTCGAACCGCAAAGCGCTTTCTGACGGAGTTCAATCTGTCGGGCAGGCCTTTGCGGTTCGATGTTATTACGGTCATCCTGCCGCCTGAAGGGCGCGTCGCGATTACGCATTACCCGGCAGCGTTTGTACCGTAACGAAACCGAAACCGCGGATTTCGCAGATTTCGCAGATAAAAAGAGTTTAACCACGAAGAACATGAAGATCACGAAGATAAGAATGGTGAATGAAGAAAAAAATCAAAAACTTCATGTTCTTCATTGCTTTATGGTAAAAAATCTGTGAAATCAGTGTTAATCTGTGTCAAAAAATAAAGCCGTGTAATCTGTGGTAAAAAAAGGTAATGTCCAAGCCCAAAAACAGATCGCTGCCCACCGAGGGCGATGCGGCGGCTATCCGAGCGGATTTGCCGTTCCTGACGCCCGATGTGCCTGGTATCGGCGGGGTCATCAAGACCGTGCCGGAGGATTTTCGCGTTGAGGAGGTCGCTCAGTACACCCCGTGCGGCGAGGGCACGCACGTCTATGCCTACATCGAAAAACGCAATATGACCACGATGGACGCGATCGCTGAGATCGCCAAGGCGGTCGGCGTGCGCAAGATCGACGTCGGTTATGCCGGCCGTAAGGACGCCCGCGCCGTCACGCGGCAGTGGATTTCCATCGAGCATATCGATCCGGCCAAGATCGCCCAATACAAATCCCGCGTTATCCGTGTCCTGGAGGTCAGCCGCCACGGCAACAAGCTCAAGGTTGGCCATCTGGCGGGCAACCGGTTTACGCTGCGCGTCCGCAAGCTGGCCGTGCCGATGGAACTGGCATTGCGGCAGGCCACCGAGGTGATGGAAACGCTGGTGAAAAAAGGCGTACCGAACTATTTTGGCCCGCAGCGGTTCGGCTATCGGCAGGATTCACACCTGTTGGGCGAGGCGGCGGTCAAACGCGACGCCAAGCGGTTTTTTGATCTGCTGCTGGGAACGCCCGAACT
>JBFZBE010000272.1:0-2513 GCA_041308685.1 Phycisphaerae bacterium | reverse complement strand
TGAAGACCCTGTCGGGCGGCGGACAAAATGCTCGGCAGGGTCATTTTTATGGATACTGGTACGATAAGCCGACCTAATAGCAAAATTACTGTTCATAATAAAAACAGATTGACTTTAATTTGTGTTTCGCTTAAAATAAAGGGCTTTTATAATACTAATAATGAAGAATTATTGATGTGATTGGAACCCAAGAATGTCGTTAATGCCGAAAGATCAAGGGTTGTATGAGTCGCGCCGGGAACACGACGCCTGCGGTATCGGGGCGGTTGTGAATATTTCCGGCCAGCGTGATCATTCGATTGTTGAATATGGAAAGCAGATATTATTGAACCTGCACCACCGCGGGGCGGCCGGGTCGGACGATGTAACCGGCGACGGGGCGGGGATTTTGACGCAGATTCCGCATACGTTTTTTGCCCCTGAGGCCAGACGTCTGAAGATTTCGCTGGGCGAGCCGGAACAGTACGGCGTGGGGTTTGTGTTTGGGTCGAAAAAGGCCGAGCTTCGTCGTAAATGTGATACCCTGCTGGAAGAGGCGATTATCGCCTACGGTCTCAAGCCGTTGGGCTGGCGCGATGTGCCGTGCGATAATTCCTGTCTGGGTAAGATCGCCCTGTCCAGCGAGCCGACGGTCAAGCAGATTTTTGTGGACGGCATGGGGCAAAGCGGCGATGCGCTGGAAAATAAGCTGTATCTGGCGCGTCGGCGTGCCGAGCGGCTGGTACACGAGCAGTTCGGCGATGCGGCGGGGGACTTCTATATTACCTCGCTGTCGTGCCGGACGATCTGCTACAAAGGGATGTTTATGGCCTGGCAGTTGTTTGCCTACTATCCCGATCTGGCCGATGAGCGGTTTACCTCGGCGCTGGCGACGGTGCATCAGCGGTACAGCACCAATACCTTCCCCAGTTGGAGTTTGGCCCAGCCGTTCCGCTGCATCGCCCACAACGGCGAGATCAATACGCTCAGCGGCAACCGCAACTGTATGCGGATGCGTGAAACTCGGCTGAACGCGCCCCTTCGGGGCGAGGATTTATCCGATTTGATACCGGTGCTGGACAGCAAGTCCAGCGACTCGGGCTGTTTTGACAGTATGCTGGAATTGCTGGTGCGCGCCGGGCGGAGTATGCCGCATGCGATGATGATGCTGGTGCCGGAGGCGTTTGGCGCCAAATACCATATCAGTACGGACAAGCGGTCGTTCTATGAATATCACGCGTCGATTATGGAGCCGTGGGACGGCCCGGCGGCGATGGTCTTTACCGATGGGCGGATGCTCGGCGGTACGCTGGACCGCAACGGTCTGCGTCCGAGCCGCTATCTGATTACGACCGACGGGCTGGCGATTCTGGCCAGCGAGACCGGCGTGGTGGAGTTTCCGCCGGAAAAAGTGCGTCAGAAAGGCCGTCTTCAGCCCGGCAAGATGTTTTTGGTCGATACGGTCGAAGGCCGTATTATCACCGACAACGAAATCAAAAGCAAAGTCGCCCGCCAGAAGCCCTATCGGCGATGGCTGGATGAGAACCGCATTGAATTGCGAGGCCTGTTCGATACGCCGCATCTGGAACCGGGCGATGCGGCGACGCTGTCGGCGCGGATGCGGATGTTCGGCTATACGCGCGAAGAGGTGCGGATGGTGCTTTCGCCGATGGCCGTCAATGGCCAGGAGCCGGTCGGCTCGATGGGCAACGACGCGGCGCTGGCGGTCTTGAGCGACCGTCCGCGGCTGCTGTACGATTATTTCAAGCAGTTGTTTGCCCAGGTAACAAACCCGCCGATTGATCCCTTGCGCGAGGGGCTGGTGATGAGCTTGATGAGCTACACCGGCAAGAAGCTCAATATCCTGGATGAAACACCGCAGCACTGCCGCCAACTCAAGCTGCCGCATCCGGTGCTGACCAATGAAGATATTCTGCGGCTGCGGTCGGTGCAACGCGGCGATTTTAAGGTGCAGACGATTGACGCGGTCTTTACGCCGGACAAAAACGATCCGACGCTGGGGCTGGAGCAGGGCATAATCCGGCTGATTGATGACGCCCGGCATGCGATAGAAGAACACGATGCCTCGCTGATCATTCTCAGCGACCGCGCCGCCGACCAAACAAAAATGCCGATCCCGGCACTGCTGGCGGTCTCGGCGGTGCATCACGGGCTGATCGAAAAGGGTCTGCGCGGCGAGGCGGGATTGATCGTCGAAACCGGCGAGGCGCGCGAGGTGATGCATTTTTGTCTGCTGTGCGGCTTTGGCGCAAACGGCGTCAATCCGTATATGGTCTTCGAGATGTTCCATCACTTCCAGCAGATCGGCGAACTGCCGAAGGACTTGGACCCGACGCAGATCGCCGACAACTATATCGCCTCCATCAAAAAAGGTATTCTCAAGACGATGAGCAAGATGGGCATCTCGACGCTGCGCAGCTATTTCAACGCGCAGCTCTTTGAGGCCATCGGACTCAACAAGACGCTCGTTGACCAGTATTTCACCGGCGTTAGCTCCCGCATTGGCGGCATCG
>JBFZBE010000271.1:0-3333 GCA_041308685.1 Phycisphaerae bacterium | reverse complement strand
GATTGCCATTATTTCAAGGCCGACGATTTATCACTTGCGACGCAAGGTGTTAATGAAAAAGAGGTTACGATTTTACTGTCGCATTCGCCGGAACTGTACGCCGCCGCGGCCGAAAAGGGCATCGACCTGATGCTGTCCGGCCATACGCACGGCGGACAAATCTGCCTGCCCGGCGGCAGGGCGGTCGTTTCCTCCATTGATGCGCCCCGCAAGTGCATACGCGGCCTGTGGCGGCATGGCAGTATGGTGGGCTTTACCAGCGTTGGGGCGGGGGCGTCCGGCGTGGCAGTGCGGTATCACTGCCGCGGCGAGATCAATCTATTGACGCTCCGAAAAAATGAAGCATTATGTATAAACGCCGGTTGACTTTACACCGTATAGCTTTTATGCTCATAGTACCGTTTATTTGAAAGGGTGAAAACATGACGATGCGAATGATGATTATGAACGCGGTTCTTTTGGTGCTGCTGATGGCGGCGGGTTGTTCGGAAGTGGCAATTACCGGCCGCAGCCAGCTTAACCTGATTCCCGACGACACCATCAATTCAATGGCGACGCAGGAATACAACACATTCCTTAAGGAAAACAAAGTAACCGCCGACACGGAAAAAATCGATCAGGTCAAGCGCGTCGGTTATCGGCTGGTTGAGGCCGTCGAGACCTATTGCGCTCAAAACAGAATGACCAGCGCCATTGAAGGGTTCAGTTGGGAGTTCAATGTTGTCGAAAACGAACAGGTCAATGCCTGGTGTATGCCCGGCGGCAAGGTGGTCGTCTATACGGGCATCCTGCCGATCACGCAGAACGACGAGGGGCTGGCGGTGGTGATGGGACACGAGATCGCCCATGCGATCGCCCGCCACGGCAGCGAGCGGATGAGCCAGGGACTCCTGGTGCAGATGGGCGGCATCGCCCTGTCCGAGGCGGTCAGCTCGCAGCCGGCGGCCACACAGGAGTTGTTTATGCGGTCGTTTGGTATCGGCACAGAGGTGGGCATCCTTTTGCCTTACAGCCGCACGCACGAAAAAGAGGCCGACCGGATGGGGCTGATCTTTATGGCGATGGCTGGCTATGACCCCCGTGTATCCGTCGATTTCTGGAAGCGGATGGCCGCCGGTAAACAAGGTGAAGCCCCGCCGGAATTTCTCAGCACACACCCGGCTGACGCGACCCGCATCGCCTATCTGCAAGAAATGATCCCCGAGGCGCTGCGCTACTACACCCCGCGGTAGCAAAATCGGTGTTGTTCGACAGTGATAGGGTGCGGAATTTCAGGCAAATCACCGATTTCTCGATAGTGTTTTTTTGCCTTTGTCTGCGCAGGAATCTGTGTTAAAATGCAGGTAAATAACTCTTATAAGGAGATAGATTATGTGTGATAATTGTGGTTGCGGTGGAAAGAGCTTTCAGGCCAAGGTGGCCGAGGTCATTGAAACCATCCGTCCGATGCTTCAAAACGACGGCGGCGATATCGAACTGGTAAGCGTTGAGCCGGATAAAACCGTAAAAGTGCGTCTGCAAGGCGCTTGCCGGGGCTGTCCCGGCGCCAAAATGACGCTCAAGATGGGTGTCGAGCGGATGCTCAAGCAAAAGCTTAGCGACGTCAAAGAAGTGGTGGCCGTCGATTAAGACCGGACAATGTTTTACGGCTCAAACAAGCCCGTCGGCCCAACCCCCGGCGGGCTTTTTTTGCATCAATTTAACAGGGTATAAAATGTACACATTTTTGAAAGAATTGATTACTGAAGCAGGGGCGATGTCGCTGGAGTATAAACGCAAGTTGGCCGGGCTGACGGTCAGCCGCAAGAGCGTCAAGGATTTTGTAACCGAGGCGGATGTGGCGGTCGAGCGGTTTTTGGTCGAGCGGATACAAAAACAGTATCCCGACCATGCTATTTTCGGCGAGGAAAGCGGCCACCACAGCGGCGGCGACTGGCGGTGGGTGATCGACCCCATCGACGGCACCGGCTCGTTTGTCCACGACCAGCCGTTTTACAGCGTTTCTATCGGCGTTGAACTCCGCGGCGAGCTGATGCTCGGGGCGGTCAACAACCCGGCGATGGGCGAGTTGTTTATGGCCGAAAAGGGCAACGGGGCGACGTGCAACGGCCGGCCGATCCGTGTGTCGCAGTGCGATACGCTGATCGACGCGATGCTGGCGACGGGATTTGCCTGCGTGCGCGACAACCTGCCGCAGAACAATATCAAACATGTCAATCATTTGCTGCCGCGTATCCGCGATATTCGCCGCACCGGCTCGGCGGCGATGGATTTGTGCTATGTCGCCTGCGGGCGGTACGACGGCTATTGGGAGTTGAACCTAAAGCCCTACGACATCGCCGCCGGTACGCTGATCGTGCGGGAGGCCGGCGGTATCGTTTCGGACTTTTCCGGCGGCACAGCCAAACTGCCCGGCCAGATTATCGCCGCTACGCCCAAACTGTATCCCCTGCTGCGCGAGGTCTTAAATGCTTAAGCCGACAATCGTGATCGGACTGGGCAACCCAATTATGGCCGACGAGGGCATCGGCCCGGCGCTGGTTGGGGCACTGGCGGGGCTGGCCGAGGCGGGCAAATTGCCGACTGATGAAGTCGAGTATCTGGACGGCGGTTGCGGCGGGATGTACCTGTTGCACTCGATTGCCGAGCGGAAAAAGGTGATACTCATTGACTGCGCCAAGATGGGGCTGTCAGCAGGCGAAATGCGGCGTTTTACCCCCGATGATGTCCAGACCGTCAAAAAAATGACCCATTTATCCCTGCATGAAGTGGATATTCTGCGGGTCATTCAATTGGCACAACTCTTAGGCCAATGCCCCGAAGAAATTGTGATTTTCGGCATCGAACCGGCCAAGATTGAACCGAAAATCGGCCTGACCGACGTTCTGCAACAGCGGCTGCCGGACTATCTGGCGGCGATTGTGCAGGAATTTTAATTTATTTTTTTAATATAACTCATTATATAAAAAAATCTTAAATCGATATTAATAAAAATTATTAGCGTTTTTACAAATAGTATTGACAACAATTAACACTTCTGATATATAGATAGATGCTCCTTCTGCCGCCTGCGGTAGTAGCCCTGGGAAGTTCACCAACTTCTTTTCCTCCTTCTTTATGCCGCAGGCGGATTTTTTTATGCGCATTTTTTCCTATCTGCACTGAAAATTGCATTATTCACGATTTAACATATAATACCCCTATGCGAACTATTGAATTATTGGCTCCGGCGCGGGATGCGGCGGCGGCACGGGCAGCGATTCTGTGCGGAGCGGATGCGGTCTATATTGGCGCGTCGCAGTTTGGCGCCCGACAGGCCGCAGGCAACAGCGT
>JBFZBE010000270.1:0-3029 GCA_041308685.1 Phycisphaerae bacterium | reverse complement strand
CAAAACGCAGTTTTCACAGAGAGGCATTGACCATGTTTCGATTTTTTATCGGTGGAAATCCATTTTCCCAGGCCGCGGGCAATATGGCCAAAGGCAGTTTTATGACCGGTTTACTGCTCATCGGGTTCGGGATGCTGGTGTTTATCCTCCGCGACCTGTTTGCATTCCTGGCCGCCGCGGTGTTTTTTATGGCGGGATTTTCGGCCATCGGATACGCCATACGGCTCTGGATCATCCGCTATAAGCTCAAAAAATCCGGCACCCTGTGAATGACTTTCGCGAAAGGATTGCGGCGGTATGATTAAAGGATTTCGGGTAATCGCCCTGCTGACGGTCGTCAGCCGTGTGTTTGGAATGCTGCGGGATATGGCGTTTGCCTATTTTCTCGGCGCCGGGCTGATGATGGATGTCTGGGTGATCGCGTTTAAGATTCCCAATCTGGCGCGGCGCATCTTCGGCGAGGGGGCGGCCACATCGTCGTTTATTCCCGTTTACAGCGAAACGCTCAAGACCGACCGCGCCGCCGCCCTGCGACTGGCACATACGGTCGTAACCGTCATCGCCGCCCTGCTGACCGGCGTAGTGCTGGTCGGGCTGGGCATCCTCTGGTATATCCACCGCTATCACGCCCCGCTGGAAAGCACCCGGCTGATGCTGACGCTGGCGGCGCTGATGCTGCCGTATATGACCATGATCTGCATCGAGGCGATTTTGGGTGGTATCCTCAATACGCATCGGCATTTTGCCGCGCCGGCGGCGGCGCCAATTGTATTAAATCTGATCAATATCGGTTCGTTGTGTCTTGGCAACGCGTTAGGGCTGACGATCGAGCAGCAGTTGTTTTTGCTGGCATTCGGTGTGCTGTTGACCGGTGTGTTACAGGTCGGCCTGCAAGTTGTTCCGATGCGCGGGCTGGGGCTGACGCTGCGTCCGGCGTGGGACGTTTACAGCGATGGGTTCAAGCAAATCCTCTGGCTGATGGGACCAATGATTCTCGGTATGGCGGTTACGCAAATCAACACGCTGGCCGACGATGTAATTGCCAAAAGCTTGTCCGGCTCGCTGGAACCGGGCGGCAAGGGCGAATTTTTTACATTCTGGGGGCGGCAGATTCGCTATCCGGTGATGGATGGGGCGGTTTCCAGTTTGTTTTATACCCAGCGGCTGTATCAATTTCCGCTGGGGGTATTGGGGATTTCACTGGCGACGGCGATTTTTCCGGTACTCAGCGATGCGGCCGCCGAGAAAAACGCCGCCAAACTGTCCGAAATAACCTTACAGGGCTTTCAGGGGGCGCTGTTTTTGGCGCTGCCGTCCACGGCAGGGCTGATTCTGGTCGCCCGGCCGCTCATCGCAGCACTTTTTGAGCGGGGCAAGTTCACCCCTGCCGACACGGAATTGGGGGTTGGCGTGCTGATCTGCTATGCACTGGGGCTGAGCGGATTTTTTATTCAGCAGATTCTGCCGCGGACATTTTATGCGATGAAGGAATCCAAAATTCCCGCACGCACCGCTGCGGCGGCGGTACTGCTGAATGTCATTTTGAACCTGACGCTGATCTGGCCGATGGGGGCGGCGGGACTGGCGTTGTCCACATCGCTGTGCTCGTATGTGCAGATCGGGATTATGCTGTGGCTGCTGCGGCGGCGGATGCCGCTGGGCGGAGCGAACGGATTTTGGCCGGTATTTGGCAAAACGGTGGTCGGAACCGCACTGATATCGCTGGTCGGCGGGATAACGCTGGCGGCAATGCGTCCCCTGCCGCATACCACGGCGGGCGACGCCATTCGGCTTTTGGTCATGGTAACGATTTGTGCGGGCGCCTACCTTTTGACGGCACGTTGGCTCAAGAATCCGATGCTCGGACTGATTCTGTCCGCAAAGGCCGCAAAACGCCGTTAATGCGGTTTCAATCCGTTTTGCGATCCGGTTATGTGTGGTAGTCGGCGTTGATGGTTACATAGTCCCGCCCTAAGTCGCAGCCAAAGCAGAAATCGTCATGCTTGCCGACATTCATTTCGACGGTGATGGTGTGTTCCTTCTGGGCGATAACGGCGGACACTTTTTTGGGGTCGAACTTGACCGGCTGGCCGTTGCGGAAAACATACGTATTGCCGATCTTGCAGCACAGGCGGTCGGGATTGACCTTGACGCCGCATGAGCCGACCGCACAGATAATGCGTCCCCAGTTGGGATCGGCGCCATGGACGGCGCACTTGACCAGATCATAATCGGCCACCGCGCGGGCGGCCCTGAAGGCATCGGCGGCGGTGGCGGCGCCCTTGATCTGCACTTGGAACATCCGCGTAGCGCCCTCGGCATCGAGCGCCATCTGGTGCGCCAAATCCGTACACAACGCGCGCAGGGCGGCGGCGAATTTGGTATAGGCCGCATCCTGCTGCTTGATGGGTCTGTTTCCCGCCAGCCCGGAAGCCAGGATCATCGCCGTATCATTGGTACTCTGGTGGCCGTCCACTGTCAGGCGATTCAGTGAGTTGCCGATGGCATTTTTCAGCGCCTTGGCCAGCAGCGGCTTGCTGACGGCCGCATCCGTGGTCAGGATACAAATCGTCGTCGCCATATTGGGGCCGATCATCCCGGCGCCTTTGGCCGTACCGGCCAGCGTAACCATCTTGCCGCCGAGGACGACCGTACGATACGCCTGTTTGGGACGATTGTCGGTGGTCATAATCGCCTTGGCGAAGTTCAGCCCCGCCGCGGCGCTGCCGGACAGCTTGCCGGCGGCTTTTTCGATGCCGCTGCTGACTTTGTCAATCGGCAGCGGATGGCCGATGATGCCCGTCGAGGCCAGCAGTACGCTGTCGGCCGGGATATGTAACGCCTCGCCGACCTTGTCGCACATCGTTTTGGCCGCAGCCAGCCCTTTGGTGCCGGTGCAGGTGTTGGCGTTGCCGCTGTTGATGACCGCGGCATAGACCGGGTGGCTGACGATGTGCTGTTTGCAGACGACAACCGCTGCCGACTGGATGGCGTTGGTCGTAAAGACCGCCGCCGCCCGCGCCCCGGCG
>JBFZBE010000269.1:0-5030 GCA_041308685.1 Phycisphaerae bacterium | reverse complement strand
CATATCTTTTTCATTCCGCTGGGGCAAAATCACAGTCTTGATGCCGGCTTGTTTGGCGGCTAAGATTTTTTCTTTCAGCCCGCCGATGGGCAGCACCAGGCCTTTGAGCGTGATCTCGCCGGTCATGGCGATATCCGGTCGTGCTGTTTTGCCGGTCAACAGCGACACCAGCGAGGTGTACATCGTAATGCCTGCGCTGGGGCCGTCCTTAGGCACGGCACCGGCCGGGACATGGACATGGAAGTCATGCTTGGCGAACAGCTCCGGGTCGATCTGCAGCGTCGCGGCGTTGGCTTTTACGATGGAAAAAGCCGCCTGCGCGCTTTCTTTCATCACCTCGCCGATCTGGCCGGTCAGCGTCAAAATGCCCTTGCCGGGCATCATCGCCGATTCGACAAACAGGATCTCGCCGCCGACCGGCGTATAGGCCAGCCCCGTCACCACGCCGGGCGTGGCCGTGCGCAGGGCGATCTCGGATTCGTACTTTTGCGGGCCGAGGATCGCGGCCAAATCCTTGACATCAATGGCGGCCTTGCGGCGTTTCTTTTCGGCGATCTGCGTGGCGACATACCGGCAGATCGAACCGATGGTGCGTTCCAGATTGCGCACGCCCGCCTCGCTGGTATAAGACTGAATCAACGCGACGACGGCCTTTTCAGTGATGGACAGTTGCGTTTTTTTCAGGCCGTGTTCACGAAGCTGACGGCCGATGAGATATTTTTTAGCGATGTGCAGCTTTTCTTTGAGCGTATAGCCCGGCAGGCGCAGAATCTCCATACGATCCATCAGCGCCGGCGGAACCGGCTCGGTATAGTTGGCCGTACCGATGAACATCACATTTGACAAGTCAAACGGCTGGTCAAGGTAATGATCCGTAAAGCTGTTGTTCTGCTGAGGGTCCAGCACTTCCAGCAGTGCCGACGACGGATCGCCGCGAAAGTCCTGCCCGATCTTGTCCAGTTCGTCCAGCATAAAGACCGGATTGTTGGAGCCGCATTTGCGCAGCTCCTGTATGATGCGTCCGGGCAGGGCGCCGATGTAGGTGCGGCGATGGCCGCGGATGTCGGCTTCATCGCGAATGCCGCCCAGCGAGATGCGCACGAACTTGCGTCCCATCGCTTTGGCGATGGACTGGCCTAAGCTGGTCTTGCCGACGCCGGGTGGGCCGACAAAACACAAAATCGGGCTTTTGCCCTTGGGGTTGAGCTTGCGTACGGCCAGAAACTCCAGAATGCGCCGTTTGACCTTCTCCAGTCCGTAATGGTCGTGGTTGAGCGTGCGGCGGGCGGCGGCGATTTCGATGCGGTCGGCGGTGTGCTTGGCCCACGGCAGCTCGCACATCCAGTCCAGATAGGTGCGGATGACGCTGTAATCGGGCGAAGCCAGCGGTATCTTGGTCAGCCGATCCAATTCGTGCAGCGCCTCGGCCTCGACGGGCTTGGGCATTTTGGCGGCCTTGATCTTGGTCTGCAATTCCTTGATCTCTTCGGTCTTGCGGTCGTCCTGCCCCAACTCGGCCTGAATGGCCTTGAGTTCTTCCTGCAAAAAGTATTCGCGCTGACTTTTATCGATCGAATCGCGGACTTGTCCCTGTATCTTATGGCTTAGTTCCAGCACTTCCAGTTGATTGGCCAGGGCGACGGAGATTTTCTCAAGCCGTTTGTGGGTGTCCCGCTCTTCCAGCAGATCCTGTTTTTCCTCAACGGGGATATTGAGCGTGGCGGCCAGAAAATCGGCTAATGCCGATGGCTCCTGGATATTTTCCAGCAGCATCGACGCCTCCTCCGGTACGTTGGGGCTAAGCGACACCACACGGTTGGCCGTGTGGCGAACGCCCACCACCAGCGCCGCCAGTTTTTTGGTGTAGCGGGTGTGGGTCTGAATCAGTTCGACCTGTGCCTTAAGATACGGCTCAGTCGCGGTGTATTTAACCACCCGAAAACGGGCAATCCCGTGAACGATGATATTGACCGACCCCTGCGGCATCTTAATGACCTTCAGCACCGATGCGGCCGTGCCGACCGTGTAGAGATCGGCGGCGGTGGGGTCGTCGGTTTCGGGATTTTTCTGGGCAATCAGGCCAAAGATTGTTTCTTGTGGGGTAATATCGGAAATCAGCTTTTTGCTTCGCTCCCGCCCGATGGCCAAGGGCATTACTGTGCCCGGATAGGCCACCGCACTGCGGATCGGCAGAATACCGATCTCTTTGGGCAGCTTGAATTCACTGTCCGCTTTGCCGTTTTTCTGCATCGAGCCGCTGTCGCCCGATTCTATCTCAATCGCATCAATCAGTCGCATCATATTCCGTACAATATGGTTATGTTCATTATCCGTATGCGGGATTCCGCCTTCTGTCAATATACCCTAAAAAGGCAGCACTGAAAAGGACAATTTTAGCTCGAAAAGTCCGGCCCTCGGCAATACAATGGCACTAACGAAAGACAATTTTTTTAGCCGGAGGTTCCTATGGCAACAACAGTACTGGTTCCCATCGCCGATGGGACCGAAGAAATGGAAGCGGTTACGATCATCGATGTCCTGCGTCGAGCGGGTGCGGCGGTTACGGTGGCCTCGGTCGATGGCATGCAGGTTACGGCCTCGCGCGGGGTCAAGCTGACGGCCGATACGACCATCGACCGCTGTGCCCAGCAGGCGTTTGACGCAATTGTGCTGCCCGGCGGGATGCCCGGCGCCGAGCATCTGCGCGACTGCAGCATCCTGACCGACCTGCTCAAACAGCAGAAAGAAAAAGGCAAACTCTACGCGGCCATCTGTGCATCGCCGGTGGTGGTGCTGCGTTCGCACGGCCTGCTGCCGCAAAAGGCGACCTGTTATCCGTCCTTTGCCGAACAACTGCATGATCCTTCTATGGCCAAACAACGGGTTGTCGTGGATGGACATTGTGTTACCAGCGGCGGCCCCGGCACGGCGCTGGAATTTGCATTGGAACTGGTGCGGCAATTGTTCGGCCAGCAAAAAGAAAAGCAGGTGGCCGAGCCGATGCTGGCAAAAATGCCCGATATGTGCAAATAAAAAAGGCCTGCGCAAAGGCAGACCTTTGTTATTGAGTACAACCTCCACCGATGCCGTGTGACAACCATTGAAAGTAACCCCGTAGTTTAAAGTGGGCAGCCGTAGCGTCTGTTCGAAACGTCCTGTCAAGCAGGCCTGTTCGATCCATTATCGACCTGGCTTCCCGTGGGGAACTCATCGGTTCTTCCAAAGCGAAGTTGCCATCACGCACAACGCAGGGGTCAACCCACATGTTTAACTATATCACATCTTCGGCCAAAAATCAAGCTTAAACCCAGTTAATTTTTTATGGCTTTTCCAAGTGTCAAGAATATATACAGTTACAGCTTTTTTTTGAGGTCTATCTGTAAAAGCCGTGTACGCAGAGCGTTTTTTGCTGCCGTCAACGCCGCCAGCAGGGCAAATCGCATCCGCGGGCAAACAAAACGCTTGTTATTTGGCGATAAGCCCTTATAATTTTGTCATGGATGTGTTTTTGCGGTGTTTCAGGAATAACGGTTGCCGGCATCTGTCGGCGGATTTTGGAGTTTATCGAACAATGGCTAAAAAAGCGGAAAAAGTGGTGCTGGCATACAGCGGCGGGCTGGATACGAGCGTGATTTTGCCGTGGCTCAAAGAGACCTACGGCTATGAAGTGGTGGCGTTTGCCGCCGAATTGGGGCAGGGCGACGAGCTGACCGGCATCCAGAAAAAAGCGCTGGCCACCGGCGCCGTCAAGTGCATCGTCAAGGATTTGCGCAAGGAATTTGTCGAAGATTACCTCTGGCCGATGCTTAAGAGCGGGGCGATCTATGAAAACGGCTATCTGCTGGGTACGAGCATCGCCCGTCCGCTGATCGCCAAGCATCAGGTGGATGTCGCCCGCGCGACAAAGGCCACGGCGGTTTCGCACGGGGCGACCGGCAAAGGCAACGACCAAGTGCGGTTTGAACTGACGTTTATGGCGCTGGCGCCGGATTTGAAGATCATTGCCCCCTGGAAAGACCCCAACTTTACGCTGACCAGCCGTGAGGCGGCGATTGACTATGCCCGCAAGCACAACGTGCCGATCGAGCAGACCAAAAAGAAAATCTATTCGCGTGACCGCAATCTCTGGCATATCAGCCACGAGGGCGCCGATCTGGAAAATCCGGCCAACGAGCCGAAGGACGATATGCTGGTCTTGTGCCGGCCGATCTCCAAGACGCCCAACAAGGCCGAATATGTTGAGATTGGTTTTGAGCAGGGTATCCCCGTCAAGTTCAACGGCAAGCGGATCGACGGCGTCAAGCTCATCGAGACGCTCAATGTTATCGGCGGCAAGCATGGCGTGGGCGTGGCGGATTTGGTCGAAAACCGCCTGGTCGGGATGAAGTCCCGCGGTGTGTATGAAACGCCCGGCGGCACGATTTTGATGACGGCGCACAAGGCGCTGGAGACGCTGACGCTGGATCGGGAGACGGCACATTTCAAACAGCAGATTTCGCTCAAATACGCCGAGATGGTCTATTACGGCCAGTGGTTCTGCCAGTTGCGCGAGGCGCTGGATGCACTGGTTAATGTAACACAGCGCAACGTCACCGGCACGGTGCGGATCAAGCTGTTCAAGGGTAAGGCGACGCTGGCCGGCACGACCAGCCCCAAGAGCTTGTACAATCCGCATCTGGCCAGCTTTACGATGGGTGCCGAGTACAACTCGACCGATGCGACGGGCTTTATCCGGCTGTTCGGCCTGCCGATGAAGGTCGCCGGCATCGTCCAGCGTGAAACGGAAAAATAGTTTTTAGACACAGATTTCACAGATTAACACAGAAAAAATTATTTATCTGTGAAATCTGTGTGAATCTGTGTCAAATTATTGTATGGATAGCACTGTGGCCGCAGAATGGATTTGGTTTGCGTTTATCGCCGCTTTCGGGGCGTGCGTGGGCAGTTTTTTGAACGTGGTGATCTACCGGTTGCCGCGGGATAAATCGCTGGTACATCCCGGTTCGGCGTGTCCGGCCTGCAATACCTTC
>JBFZBE010000268.1:0-3567 GCA_041308685.1 Phycisphaerae bacterium | reverse complement strand
ACGCTCTTCCGATCTAGCTTAAGACCTTTGACGAGCCGAACGCCTACTGGGTGGGCTTTACGATGACCGACCCGGTGGTGGGCAAAAACGCCGCTCTGCGCAAGGCGATCAGCTACTGCATCGACCGCCAGCGGTTCATTGAGCTGTTTCACAACGGCCGGGGCAAGGTTGCGCACGGCTATATTCCGCCGGTGATGGATGGCTACGACCCCGCGATTGCGGATGCGTCCGCGTCGTTTATGGATATAGACAAGGCGCGGGCGTTTTTGCGCCAGGCCGAGCGGCTCAACGGCGGGGCGTTCGGCACGCTGCGGCTTGCGCTGGGCGGCACGGATACGACCTACCGGCAGATGGGTCAGTTTGTCCAGAGCGCCGTCAGCCAGATCGGGCTTGCGGTGGAGCTGGAGTTTTACGACTGGCCGACGTTTCTGGAAAAACTCCGTAGCGGCAGCCACCAGATGTTTTTTTCGGGCTGGATGGCCGATTACCCCGATATTGAAAACTTTATGCAGCTTTATTACAGCAAAAACATCCCCTGGCCCAACAGCACACAATACAACAACCCGGCCTTTGACGCGATCTATGAGCAGATCGCCGTGATGGCCGACAGCCCCGAGCGGACGGCGCTGTATCAACAGGCCCAGCGGCTGGTGGTCGCCGACCTGCCGTGTGCGTATCTGTACCATCGCGTGGCGTATCTGCTGCATCACGACTGGGTGGAAAATCTAATCCCAAACGCCTATCGTGCCGATACCAATGGTATGGGTTTGACCAAATACTATCGACTGGATACCCAAAAACGCGATGCGTATAAGAAAAAGTTCAAATAGTTGTGTAGGGCGGGCCATGCCCACCATGCGCACAGACAGGTACAAACGATGGTGGGCATGGCCTACCCTACTGTGCTGCATGGCATTTCTGGCCGGCTGCGGGCGCAGGGATGACGCCGAGGACGGGCAGATGGTGCTGCACCTGGCGCTGCCGACCAAGGCGCAGACGCTGGATTGCGGCAATATGCGGGATGTCTATGGGATGATGGTCGGCGGCAATATCTATGAGACGCTTTATACCTACCACTATCTCAAGCGACCTTATACGGTGATCCCGCTGTTGGCCGAGGGGATGCCGCAGGTCAGCGCGGACTTACTGACCTATACGATCCGCATCAAGCAGGGGGTGCGGTTTCAGGACGATCCGTGTTTTGCCGGCGGCAAGGGACGTGAGTTGAAGGCCGACGATTTTGTCTATGCCATCAAACGCATTGCCAATGTCAAATATCGCAGCCAGAACTGGCCGGCCTTCAATGAACGCATCGCCGGTCTGGATGACTTTCGGGAGTACACCAAGCAGTTTGCCGACGAATGGGCGGTCGATTACAGCGCGGACGTTGCGGGCTTACAGGCGCTGGACGATTACACGCTGCAAATTACACTGACTCGCCCCTGGCCGCAGTTGATCGAATCAGTCTTGTCGGATACATCCACAGCGCCGATGCCCAAAGAGGCCGTGGATTACTACCGCGGCAACATCCGCAACCGGCCGGTGGGGACGGGGCCGTATCGGCTCAAGACCTGGCGGCGGGGCAGCTATATCGACCTGGTGCGGAATGAAAACTGGCGCGGCGAGGTCTATCCGTCCGAAGGTGAAGAAGGCGACGCGGAGGCGGGGCTGTTGGCCGATGCGGGCAAGCCCATTCCCTTTGCCGATCGCATTATCTTTCGGATCATCGAAGAAGACCAGCCGCGATGGCTGTTGTTTATGCGGGGCGAGCTGGACAGCTCCGGCATTCCCAAGGACAACTTCGGCCAGGCGATTGACACCTCAGGCCGTGAACTGACCGATGAGTTGCGTCAGCGAGGGATTAATTTGAGCATCTTTGTCAATCCTTCGACGTTTTGGGTGGGCTTTAACCTCAAAGACCCGGTGCTGGGTTCGAACAAACCCCTGCGCAAGGCGATTTCGCTGGCGGTGGACAGAGAGGCGATGATCGATCTGCTGGCCAACGGCCGCGGGCTGGTGGCACATGGATTTTTCTCACCGGGGCTTAATTCTTATGACGATGCCATCGCCGATGCGGGGTTTTCACGCTATGACCCCCAGGAGGCCAAAGCGCTTTTGAAAGAGGCCGAGGCGGTACACGGCGGCACACTGCCGACGCTCAAGCTCGGTATGCCCGGCTCGGACAATTTTTCGCGTCAGTACGGCCAGTTTCTGCAAAAGTATTTCACCCAGGTCGGCTTGCAGTTGGAGGTGGACTATATGGATTGGCCGACGTATCTGGGTGAGCTGAAAAACGGGCATTTGCAGATGTTTGCCAGCGGGGTTTCGGCCAGTGTGCCGGATGCGGTTGATTTTCTGGAGATGTTCGGCACCAAGTATTTTGCGCCGGGGGGAAATACGTTCTTCTATTCCAACCCGGAATATGATACCCTGCTGGAACGGGCGCAGGTGATGCTGGACAGCCCCGAACGAATGGAACTGTACCGCAAGATGGAGCGGATGGCGATGGCGGATTATCCGGCGGTGTTTACGATGCACCAGATCGCCTACGCGCTCAATCACGGCTGGTACAAAAATATCAAGCCGCATGTATTTTCATACAATGTGATGAAATACCGGCGGATCGACATCGAACAGCGGGATGCTTATAAAACAATGCTGGCGGAGTTGAAAACGAAATGACGGCCTTTATTTTACGACGATTGCTGTACACGGCGCCGATTGTGTTCGGGGTGCTGCTGCTGACGTTTGTCCTGTTTACGCTGGTCGGCGGGGATATTTCGTATCAGATCGCCGGCAAGAACGCCGATGCCGAGACGATTGCCGAGATTCGCCACGAATACGGCCTCGATAAGCCGCTGTTTGTCGGCGAAAAGGGCGATCGGTTCAACAGCCAGTTTGTCGCGCATTTCAAAAACGCCCTGACCT
Organism: Phycisphaerae bacterium; assembly: GCA_041308685.1. Lineage (GTDB taxonomy): Bacteria > Planctomycetota > Phycisphaerae > Sedimentisphaerales > Anaerohalosphaeraceae > T3Sed10-213. The sequence continues at coordinate 639 of JBFZBE010000268.1, read as the reverse complement.
TCAATTTCGGCTATGACCTCAACCGGGAGCTGATTTTGGAACGCATCGCGCGGGGCGTGCTGCCGTCGCTGGAACTGACAGTGCCGATGTTTATAGGAACACTGACGCTATCGATCAGTTTGGCGCTGATCGCGGCGTTTGTACGCGGCTCGTGGCTGGATGTAACGCTGGTGGTGGTGTGCGTGGCAGGGATGAGCATCCCATATCTGAGCTTTATTATCTTCGGCCAGTATGTCTTTGCGTACCAGTTGGATTGGTTTCCGATCTTTTATGTGCCGGATCAGCCCATCTGGGTCAGTGTTGCCTTGCCGGCGATGATCGGTATCGCGGCCGGGCTGGGCGGCGGGCTGCGGTTTTACCGCACGGTGATGCTCGATGAGATGCGGTGTGACTATGTGCGGACGGCCTTTGCCAAAGGACTTGCGACGCGCACCGTGCTGTTTAAGCATGTGCTCAAAAACGCAATGATCCCCATCGTTACCAATGTGGTGCTGTCGATCCCGTATCTGGTGCTGGGTTCGCTCTTGCTGGAGCGGTTTTTCGGCATTCCGGGGCTGGGTGATATGATGATTCAGGCGATCAACGCCCGCGACTTTTTTGTGCTGAACGCGATCACCTTTATGATGTCGCTGCTGATCA
>JBFZBE010000267.1:0-2957 GCA_041308685.1 Phycisphaerae bacterium | reverse complement strand
CGGTGTATGGGCAGGATATGCTGGCCAAGAACCAATTGATGGTTACGCTGCGGTGGCCGCTGTTCTGGGTTCCCTATGCGATGGCGGCCTGCTGCGCAACGACGGTACTGGTGGTTGTCGAGCAGATCGTCCGCCCCAACGAGGAGCTGATCAAACCATGAGTCCGGAACAGAAAGGCCTTATTGGGTGTGTGGCGCTGATTGTGCTGCTCTGTACAAGCTTGCCGGTGGCGTTTTCGATGGCGGTCGTTGGCGTGGTCGGCTTTGCGTGGGTGCTGGGCAATACGTCGGCGGCGCTGAATATGATGTCGATGAACCTGTTTGACATCTTTAACAACTACAATCTGACGGTGATTCCGCTGTTTGTGCTGATGGGGCAGATCGCCTTTCACGGCGGCATCAGTCGGCGGCTGTTTTCGGCGGCGTACCATTGGCTTGGGCCGCTGCCCGGCGGGCTGGCCATGGCGACGGTCGGGGCGTGTGCGGCCTTCGGGGCGATCTGCGGGTCGGGGCCGGCCACGACGGCCACCATGTCGCTGGTGGCGCTGCCGGAGATGAAACGCTACGGCTACAGTATGGAGCTGGGAACCGGCACCGTGGCCGCCGGCGGCACGCTGGGGATGATGATCCCGCCCAGCGTGGTGTTTATTGTCTATGCGATCCTGACCGAGCAGTCCATCGGCAAGCTGTTCGTTTCGGGGATCGTTCCGGGGCTTGTGATGGCGGTATTGTTCTGTGTCGCCATTTACATTCAGTGCAAACGCCGTCCTGATCTGGGGCCGGCCGCGGCGCCGATGACATTAAAGAGCAAGCTGATGTCAACGCTGGGTGTGTTGGAGACGCTGATTTTGTTTGCACTTGTGATGGGCGGGATGTTCGCCGGATGGTTCAGCGCCAACGAGGCGGCCGCCATCGGCGCCGCCGGTACGATTGCGATCACGCTCATCCAGCGCAAGCTGCCGCTCAAGACGTTTTTGCAGAGCTTGCGCGAGACGATGCGCACCTCGTGTATGGTGATGGTCATTGTCGCCGGGGCAGCGATCTTCGGCAATTTTCTGGCCGTAACGCAGTTGCCGTTCAAGCTGGCCGGCTGGCTGTCGGGGCTGGCGATGCCCGGCTGGTGCGTGGTCGGATTGATTCTGCTGTTTTACCTGCTGGCCGGCTGTTTTGTCGATGCGCTGGCGCTGGTGCTGCTGACGGTGCCGATCTTTTATCCGGTGATCGACCAATTGGGCTATTCGCCGATCTGGTTCGGGGTGATGATCGTGCTGGTAACGCAGATGGGCGTGATTACCCCGCCGGTGGGCGTGTGCGTGTATGTGGTCAGCGGGATCGAGCGCGATGTGCCGCTGCAAACGGTGTTCAAGGGTGCGATGCCGTTCTTGTATATGATGGTCATCACAGCGATTTTGCTGATGATGTTCCCGCAACTGTGTCTGTGGCTGCCGAATCTGTCGCGCTGACGGCGGCGGATAGAAGGGAGATAAATATGACAATGCCTGTGAATATGCCGGCGGAGATCTGCCGCCGAATTTTGTTCTGTACGGATTTTTCGGAAAATGCGGATTTCGCGTTTCAGTTTGCCGTGGATGCGGCGCTGCGGCGGCCGGGTTGTCAATTGCACCTGCTGCATGTCGTGCCGGAGGCCGATGCGCAGTTCTGGAAGACGTACATCTACGAGGTCGATAACGTCGATAACAAGGCCAGACAGGACATCGACCGGCAGGTCAAGGAGGCGTATCTGTCGCGTCTGCCGGAGGGATTGACGCTCAATGTCGAGTACCGCGTCGGCAAGGATTGGCAGGAGATTTTGGATTTTTCACACCAGATTCAGGCGGACTTGATCGTCATGGGGCGTCAGGGCAGCGGCTCGCTGCAAAAGGCGCTGTTCGGCAACGTCACCGAAAAAGTCGTCCGCAAGGCCGATTGCGCCGTGCTGGTGGTGCCGATGAGCTTCCAAAAGCGATTAGAGACTGTAAAGAAATAAAATGATTCATTGATGAAAAGTTTTATCCACAGATTTCACAGATGCACTCAGATTTTTAAAACAAAAAAATGCCGCAAGGACACAGAGATATTTTGAATTCGTAATTTTGAATTTTGAATTAAATTAAGAATTAAAAATTCAACATTAATAATTCACTCTGTGAACTCTGCTGAACGCAGTCAAGTCCCGACTTGTCGGGATGGCAAAAAAGAAAAACGTTGCGTGTCTCATAAACCGGAGCATTGTTTATGTTGAAAGATGTGCGTATGAAAACAAGCAAAAAAACAGCGTTATGGTGTGGTGTTGTGCTGCTGGTCGGCGTCGTTCAGGCGGCGCCGGAGGTGGCGATCACGATTTACAACGACAATTTTGCCGTGGTCAAAGAACGCCGGGATATGGCGTTTGAGCAGGGGCTAAATCGGATGCAGTTTACCGGTGTGGCCGAGCGGATCGACCCGACCAGCGTCAACTTTCTGTGTGTGTCGGCGCCGGATGCGGTGGCGATCCTCGAACAGAATTACGAGTACGACCTGGTCAACACCGACAGCTTGCTGAAGCGGTATATTGACCAGCCGGTCAGTTTGCTGGTCAAGGGCAGCGGCTCGTCGGGCAGCAGTTTGCTCAAGGGCGTGCTGACGGCGGCCATCGGCGGCGATCTGATCGTGCAGGACGCCGACAGCGGCCAACTGCATATCGACGGACGCGAGTCCGTCTAACGCATCGAGTTGGACAAAAATCCCGACGACTTGCTTACCCGTCCGACGCTGGTCTGGCTGGCCAACGCCAAACAGGCGGACAGCCAGTTGTGCCAGGTTACCTACACCACCGAGGGCATCGGCTGGAAGGCGGATTACTCGGCGGTGCTGAATGACAAGGAAGACGCGCTGGATTTGTCCGGCTGGGTAACGATTGACAACCAGAGCGGGGCGGCCTATGCCGATGCGACGATCAAGCTGATCGCCGGCGATGTG
>JBFZBE010000266.1:0-3617 GCA_041308685.1 Phycisphaerae bacterium | reverse complement strand
CCGCCGCACCGGTGAGCTTGACAATCGCGGCCTCGTCAGCCATCTCGATATGGGCGCCGTCCATCAGCCGAGCCAGCTTTTCGGGGTTGACCTCGTGGTCGCCGCGCACCAGCACCAAAATGATCGCCTCGCCGCTCTTGTAAATCAGCGTCTTGATGAGCTGATCGGGCTTGACTTTCATCAGATTGCACACCTCATCGATCTTGCCCGTCTTGGGCGTATAGAACAACTCCGGCGTACCGACTGCAACAGGCAATTGCTTGCTGAGCGGGTCCACAGGGGCTTTTTCGATATTCCAGGCCAACTCGTTGTCGGCGGTATAGACGATCACGTCCTCGCCGTTGTCGCACGGCACAGTGAACTGATGTGAGCCGGAACCGCCCATCTCGCCGGACTCGGCCTGCACAATGACATAGTCCAGTCCGCACCGCGAAAAGACGCGGCGATAGGCCTGATACATCTCCATATAGGTCTTGTGCAGACATTCGTCATTGGCGTGAAAGCTGTAGGCATCCTTCATCATAAACTCGCGCGAGCGCAGCACGCCGAACCGCGGGCGAAACTCGTCACGGTACTTGGTGTTGATCTGATAGAGATTCATCGGAAGCTGCTTGTACGATTTGATCTCGCAGGCGGCCAGATACGTTACGCCTTCTTCTGCGGTCGGCGACAGGACGTTGCCGCGGCCATGACGGTCGATGAACTTGCCGAGCGTTTCACCGTAATCGACATCGCGGCCGGTGCGCTGCCACAGTTCCATCGGCTGGATGACCGGAATGACGATCTCCTGTGCGCCGGAGGCATTCATCTCATCGCGGACGATGTGCATAACCTTCTGCATCATCCGCCAGCCGGCAGGCAGATAGATGTACGTTCCGCTGGCCAATTTACGCATCAGGCCGGCGCGAATCATAAGCTGATGGCTGATAATCTCCGCATCCGCGGGCACTTCCTTAACCGTCGGTATCAAGGTCTGGCTATAACGCATAGGATTCTCGTATTTCTGGTTGATTCATTCAGGATAAATATACACTTCTACCAAAAACAATTATTTTATCACCTTATCACAGGGATTGCTACTGTGAATTTCGGGTGCGATTAGGCGTTCAGGCCGGTCGCATTTCATCCTCGGTCAGATAGCACGGCGGCTCATTTTGCCAATCCGATAATTCCGCCCGACCGGATAATGAACGGAAATTGCCCAAACACAGGTCAAACCAGCGGCAGCGGACACATTTCGGGTCTTTATGGTCGTGTTTATTCCGCAAAATCTGCAAAACTGGATCGGATTCATCCTGCCAGATGTCGCCAAAGGGTCGCTCCAGAACATTGCCGAGAGCATAATTCCGCCAGAACTGGTCGGGAAATACCTGACCGTCCCAGTTGACCGAGGCAATGTTCTGGCCGATGCGGTTGCCGCTGGAACGTCGCAGCAAGTCCGCGACCACGTCTGCTTGCGGGATCTTTTCGGCCTGCATCCGCATCAGCAGGTACGGCCCATCGGCGTGATTGCCGACGGTTAAAACTTCCTCGACCACCCCCCGCTGCACGCTGTCGGCGGTGCGCGACAAAATGGTATCGATGGCCTTTCGCACCTGATGCGGCGCGGGCATACTGTCGGCCAAATCTTTGGCTCGTCCCGTGCGAATCAGATGGTAAAAGCAGATACGCCGTACATCCGCCGCGGCGGCAATGTCGAAAATCCGCTCTACATAGTCGATATTGTCGCGGGTCATCGTAAACCGCAGTCCTGTGCGGATACCTGCCTTGCGGCAGTTGGCAATGCCATCCAGTGTGGCCTTAAACGCGCCGTTGACCTTGCGGAACCGGTCGTGAATGTCCGCCGGCCCATCCAGCGAAACGCCCGCATACGACAGATTCAGCTCCGCCAGTCGCTGGGCAACCGATGCGGTGATGCGCGTGCCGTTGGTCGAAAGCACGGTGCGCAGGCCGCGGCTTTTGGCATACGCCATCAGCTCGAACAAATCCTCCCGCAGCAGCGGTTCGCCGCCCGAAAACAGCAGCACCGGACAGCCGAACGCGACAATCTGGTCGATCAGTTGTTTGGCCTGTGCGGTCGTCAATTCCGTCTCTGCACAGGCCGCCTCGGAACTGCTGTAGCAATGCACGCAGCGCAGGTTGCACTTGGGCGTGCAGTTGAACACCACGATCGGTTTGATCGTGCGATGCGGCGGGTAACGCAGTTCATCCGATACCCCCGCCAGCCCGCAATATAGTTTTGAGATATTGATCATTGTTTTTCAGAAGTCAGGAGACAGAAGTCAGAAATCAGAAGACAGAATAGAATCTCATTCCTTACTTTTAACTTTTTACTTTTGACATTGCCTCTACCATTCCCTCGACCGTATGCACTTTCGCTTCTACGGTCGGCGGCAGGTCGATGCTGTTCAGATACTCCGTCGTCGCCGGGCCGATAGAGGCGATTTTGACCGACGCTGCTTTAACCTGCGACAGCGGCACGGCATCCAAAAACGCCTTGACCGTCGATGTGCTGGTAAACGTCAGCCAGTCGATGCACCCTGCGGCCAAGTGGTCTTTCAATGCCGCCGCCAATGATGGTTCCATCGGACATGGCCGCACGGTATAGACCGCCGTTTCCGTAACCGCCGCACCCAACGCAGCAAGACGCTGACGAAAGTCCGGCGGGGCGATCTCGGATCGCAGCAGCAAAATCTTTTTACCGTCCAGCGGTTCAATCGCCGCCAGTTCATCCGCCAACGCCGCCGAGGTGAACGCCGAGGGGATAAAGTCGGCGGTGATGCCATACTGGCGCAGCCGCCGTGCGGTCTGCTGACCAATACAGGCCAGGCGCACGCCGCCGAAAATCCGCGCGTCGGCACCGCACGCCGCCAATCCCTCAAACGTCGCCGTAACGCCGTTGGCGCTGGTGAAGATGACCCAATCAAATTCGCCGATCCGCATCAGCGACTGCCGTACCGTGGGCGTTTCGGACAGCCGCACGATCACAATGCCTTCGGCCGCAATCGGTTCGGCACCGCAAGCCGCCAGCAACTCCGCAAAGACACGATTGCCCTCCATGTCGCGCGTAATGACAACCCGTTTGCCGAACAGCGGCTGCCGCATAAACCAGTCCGCCGCCGGCTGCACTTTCGCCCCCTGCCCGACGATAACAATTGACGGCGCTCCAACGTTTGCCTGCTCGCATCGGGCGGCAATATCACACAATGCCCCCTCGACCACCCGCTGCTGCGGCAGCGTCGCCTGATGTACGACGGCGGCGGGGGTTTGCTTATCTTTTCCGTTCTGTATCAGCCGCTGTGCGATTTCGGCCAGCGTCCCCATCGCCATATAAAACACAAGTGTCCCCTCAAAAGCCGCCAGCGCCGGCCAGTTCAAAGCGTCATCTGTCTTTCCCTCGGCCTGCCTGCCCGTGATGAAGGCCACAGCCGAGGCATGGTCGCGATCGGTCAAAAAAATCCCGGCATATTCCGCCGCTGCCATGCCAGAGGTAACACCCGGCACGATCTCAACCGAAATCCCCGCCGCCGCACACGCTGCAACCTCCTCGGCCGCCCGGCCAAACAGGCACGGATCGCCACCCTTGAGCCGCACGACCAGCTTGCCCTGCTGTGCCT
>JBFZBE010000265.1:0-6875 GCA_041308685.1 Phycisphaerae bacterium | reverse complement strand
GAAAACCCGTCGCCGTCGGCCACAACCAGATAGCTGTTATCGACCTGCAAATACTGCCGCGGCGTAAAGTCGGTATGCGGCGGATTGTCTTGCGGCGGTTGCGGCGCCGCATACGCCGAAGGTGTCCGCGGCAATGGCGGGCGGCTGGACGCGGCGGGCTTGAACGCAAACTCCCGCTGCGGCGCCGCACTGCGCGGCGTCTTGAAAAAATCCTCCATCGCCCGCGCGATGCGCTGCTGACGGTCATCGGAGACCGGCTCGCCGAAGCCATCCGGCGCATCCGGTGACGGCACCGCCGCCGAAGATGACGGCAGCGCGACGCTCACATCCAGATTGGTGCTGAGCAGTTTATCCCGCAGCACGGCCAGCACCTCCGAATACACCAGATTGGGGTTGTCAAACCGCACCTCGACCTTGGTCGGATGCACGTTGACGTCAAAATCCTCCGGCGGCATCTCGATAAACAAAAACACTACGGGGAACTTGTTCGGCTCCATCAGCCCGCGATAGGCCTCTTTGACCGCATGCAGGATGAACTTGTCGCGGATGAAGCGGCGATTGAGAAAGATATATTGGTACTTGCCGCTGGATCGCGCCGCCGTGGGCCGTCCCAACAGCGCCCGCAGCCGCATCCCTCGCTCCTGTCGGCTGGTGTCCAGCAAATCTTCGCTGACCTCTTTGCCGAACAAAACGCCGATCCGCTCGCGCACCCCCTGACCGCTCAAAAGCCGATAGCTTTGCCGGTCGTTGTGCGTTAAGGTCAGATCCAGCCCGTCCTGTGCCAGGGCGATGCGGGTAAAATGCTCGGTGATGTGGGTCATTTCGGTGTTGGCGGTGCGGAGGAACTTGCGGCGGGCGGGCAGTTTGTAAAACAGATTGCGCACCTCAAACGTTGTGCCGACAGCGCCGGAGCAGGGCGTTACCGTGCTCTTCTGTCCGCAGTCGATCTCGTACCGATGGGCCGACAGGTTGTCCGGCGTGCGGCTGACGACGCTGACCTTGGCGACGGCGCCGATGCTGGCCAGCGCCTCGCCGCGAAAGCCCATTGTGCGAATCCCCAACAGGTCGTCGCTGGTGCGCAGTTTGCTGGTCGCGTGCGGCTCGAAGGCCAGCGGCAGATCGTTGGCGTCCATCCCGCCGCCGTCATCGACGATGCGGATCAGCCGCCGCCCGCCGTCCTCAACCTCGACGGACAGACGCTGCGCGCCGGCGTCGATGCTGTTTTCCAGCAGCTCTTTGACGACGCTGGCCGGACGCTCGATGACCTCGCCGGCCGCGATCATATTGATCATATTGTCGTCAAGAACGGCGATCTTGCCCATCGATCAACTCCGCTGTTTTTTAGCCACAGATTAACACAGATAGGACACTGATTTTTTTAACCACGGATTACACGGATTTTATTTTGCCACAGAGAACATAGAGAACACCGAGATAGAGTTCTTAGTTCATAGTTTTAGTTAACTCAAAACTCATCACTAAAAACTTAAAACTTTCTTCGTGCTCTTCGTGTGCTTCGTGGTTTAACTCTTTTAATCTGCGTCCATCCGCGCAATCCGTGATTTCTTTTTTTACACCAACAAGCTTTTGCCGGTCATTTCTTTGGGTTTTTCGACGCCCAGCACCTCAAAGAACGTCGGGGCGACATCCGCCAGTCGGCCGTTGCGCATCGTGCGGCCTTTGAATCGCTCATCAAAGACGATCAGCGGCACATCGCCGACGGTGTGCGCCGTGTGCGGCATATTGTTTTCATAGTCCCACATCTTTTCAAAGTTGCCGTGGTCGGCCAGGATCACCGCACTGCCGCCGAGCTGCTTGACCTTGTCCAGTACCTTGCCCACACAGGCGTCCACGGTCTTGCAGGCCGTAACAGCCGCGTCCAGTACGCCCGTATGGCCGACCATGTCGGGGTTGGCAAAGTTGCAGATGATCACATCGAACTGGCCGCTGTCGAGCTTTTCGCAGACCACATCGCAGACCTGCGGTGCGCTCATTTCCGGCTGAAGGTCGTAGGTCTTGACCTTCGGCGATGGGACGATCTGCCGGTCTTCACCGTCGAACGGCTTTTCCTGCCCGCCGTTAAAGAAGAACGTAACGTGGGCGTATTTTTCCGTCTCGGCACAGCGGAACTGCGTCAGCCCCAGCTTGCTGAGATACTCACCGGCGATGTTGGGCATATCGCGCTCGGGCACAAAGGCGACCGGCGCTTTGATGGACGCGTCGTATTCGGTCATGCAGACGTAATAAACCTTCGGCTGCACCGCCCGCGTAAAGCCGTCAAACTGCTCATCGACAAACGCCCGAGTGATCTCGCGCGGCCGATCGCCGCGGAAGTTGAACATCACCACGCTGTCGCCATCTTCGATCAGCGCCAGCGGCTTGCCGTCGGCGCCGGTGATATTGGTGGGCATGACAAACTCGTCGTTTTCGTTCTTGTCATAGCTGGCCTGCATCGCCGCTGCGGCGCTGACCGCCCGGTTGCCGATGCCCTGCGTCAGACACTTGTACGCCGTTTCGACCCGATCCCAGCGCTTATCTCGGTCCATCGCATAAAACCGCCCGCTGATGGAGGCGATCCTGCCGACGCCGATGGCGGCCATTTTCTTTTCAATGTCGGCAATGTAGCCGGCGCCGCTGGTCGGCGGTGAGTCGCGCCCGTCGGTAAACGCGTGCAGATACACCCGCGTCAAGCCCTTGCGTTTGGCCAGTTCCAGCAGCCCATACAGATGCCCCAGCAGCGAATGCACCCCGATATCGCTGCACAAGCCCAGCAAATGCAGCTTGCCGCCGGTTTTTTGGGCGTGTGCGACGGCCTTATTGAGCTGTTCATTCGCGAAAAACTCCCCATCCCGAATCGCCACCGTGATCCGCACCGAGTCCTGATACACAATCCGCCCGGCCCCGATGTTCTGGTGGCCGACCTCGCTGTTGCCCATCGTCCCTTCCGGCAGCCCCACATCCTCGCCGCACGTCCGCACCAGGCAATTCGGATACTCGGCCATCAATGCCGCATCGACGGGGGGCTTGGCCACCTTGATGGCATTGGTGGAGTCTTCCTGGGGGTTGGGGTTGAATCCCCAGCCGTCCCGAATAATCATCACGCACGGGCGTGTCCGCAGTTTGACTTTCGCTGAACCCATTTTAACCTTTCTATAACCATTTATAGATATTTGACAAATACAACCTTTTCAGTATAGAAAAAAAGCCCGCTTTCGTCAATTGCCGATTCAGCAGGCAATCGGAATAATTCCATTGAAAATGGCACAAGGGTATCTATAATAAGGCCGCGTGTGTTTGAAACCGTAATAATCCTCTTGAGTTTATTGATTATGAGTACCTCAAAATCAGGCAAAGCGGCGTTGGTGGTGATCGTGTTGGAAGCGGTGGTATGTGTCGGGCTGGTATTTTTTGCGGTAAAAACCTACCGCCAATTGAGCCAAAAAGACGCACAGCTCCAGCAGTTGACCGCGCAGGCCAAAGAGTATCAGGACAAAGCAGAGGCCAGTGCCGCCGAAACCCAATCGCTGCGGCGTAATATGGTCTCCAAAGACGATTACAACCGCGCGCTGAGCGGGATTTTGATGCTCAAAAATACCGCCGCGTCCGCGGGGCTGCTGCCGGAGACGATCCCCGCGATGCGCCCCGAACAGCTTTGCGAACTGATCCGTCCGCTGCTGGGCGGCGGCGGTGCGGCGGCCTCCGATGCCCCGGCGGGGGAAATGACCTTTCACCGCAGCGTCGTCGAAAAAGAGATCGCCACATGGTCGGTCATTGATGCCAGGGACACCGAGAAAAACGCCGTCTGTCTGTACCATCTGCAAAAAGTGCTCGATGCGTCCGGCTATGCGCTGGGCGGCCCGGTCAAAACGACCGCCGACGCGGTGATGAAGTTCCAGGCCGACAGCGGGCTGAAAGCCGACGGCAAGATCGGCGCAAAGACCTGGGCCAAAATCCTCGAACGCATCGCCGCGCGCTGATGTTTCCCTGATACCGTTTGTTTGGAGTACACGCTTCAGCGTGTTCGTGGCTGAAGGTACAAGATGAATCTTGCACTCCAAACGCTGCAGGCACTCGGCTGAAATGTCACAAAAAAAGATTGCACGAGTGGTCAAAGTGCGTATAATTTTCGAGAAGCGGACAAAAGACGCCTGAAAAACGGTTATCAGCATCACGCAAAAGCAGAAAAACCATTAAAGTTAAGGAGACTGGCAATGAAGGCAGTAGCGGCGGGTATCGCAGGCGGAGTTGCAGGGGCGGTGCTGTGGGGTATTATCGTGGCGGCTACAGGGTTTGAAATCGGTTGGATCGCCTGGGGCATCGGAGCGCTGGTGGGAGCAGGCGTGGCTTGGGGCTCGGCCGGCGGGGCGGCTTGGGGTGTTGTGGCGGTGATCATTTCGGTATTGTCCATTCTGGGCGGCAAAGTGGTGGCAATGGAAATTGTTCTGGATAAGGAAGTTAAGTCTGTCAGCGCCGATGTCTCGTCGCGGATCGATTCCGACCCGGAGTTTGTGGTTTCCTGGCTGGCCGATGCGATCGTCGTCAAAATGGATGAGCAGGGCAAGACCATCAACTGGCCGCAAGATGCAGACCCCGAAAATCCTCAGGGTGCAGGCGATTATCCGCCTGAAGTCTGGTCGCAAGCGCAATCCCAATGGGATGCGATGGATGCACAAAAAAAGGAAGAGTTCAAGGAAACGATTCGCCGGCAGGCCAATGACAATGTCAAGATGATGGCGAACAGCATCAAGTCGGAGGGCTTTTTGGCCAGTTTCGGGCCGATGGACATTGTTTTCTTTCTGCTGGCTATCGCGACGGCGTACAAAATCGGCTCCAAGACCGATACTCCGTCCTGACGCAAACGGATCAATGGTATAAAAAGTAAAGTTATACAATTCGCCTTTGGCGGATGGCGATTTGAAGGGAGACGGCGATGTTGTTGTTTATTGCTGAGATGAGCGGGTTGGAACGGCTGTTTGTTCTTTGTGCGGCCTTCGGGACGATTTTGTTCGTGGTGCGGCTGGCGCTGATGTTCCTCGGCGGCGGCCACGGCGATGCCGACGGTGCCGCGGCGGACAGCCCGGATATGCCGACAGCCGGAATGCATGACTTGGCGGATTCGGACATCAGCTTCAAAGCCCTGTCGCTGCAGGGCATCACCGCATTTTTTATGATGTTCGGGCTGGTCGGCTGGGCGATGATACGGCAGGGCAGTATCCCTGCGGTCTGGTGCATCGTCGGCGGAACGGCCGCGGGACTGGCTACCGTGTGGGTGATGAAAAAGATTTTCCAGATGGCCGGCAAGCTGCAATCCAGCGGCACGCTGAACCTGCAAAACGCCGTCGGACAGGAAGGGACGGTCTATCTGACCATCCATGCCGGCCAGACGGGCAAGGTGCAGATCGCCCTGCAAGGCCGGCTGTCTGTCTTGAATGCCGCCGCCGTCGGTCAGGAAGAGATCAAGACCGGACAAGTCGTCCGGGTGGTGCGCGTCAGCGCCGATACACTGGTCGTTGAGAAAACAAATTAACATTTATTTCAGGAAGGGGTTTTTATGCCTATGCCGTCTGCTGCAATCATCTGGCTGTTTGTGATCCTGGCGTTTGTCATTTTGGTGCTTTCGACGCTGATGTTTCTGGCGTCGCGGTACAAACGCTGCGCGTCCGACCAAATCCTCGTTACCTACGGCCGCGTCGGCAAAAACCAGTCGGCCCGCTGCATTCACGGCGGCGGCACGTTTGTCTGGCCGCTGATCCAGGACTATGCGTACATGAGCTTAACGCCCATGACGATCACCATCCCGCTGGAAAACGCGCTGTCGCTGCAGAACATCCGCATCAACGTGCCCAGTACGTTCACCGTCGGCATCAGCACCGAACCGGCGATCATGAACAACGCCGCCGAGCGTCTGTTGCGCATCAATCCGCACCAGATCGAGGAGATGGCCAAGGAAATCATCTTCGGCCAACTGCGTCTGACCGTCGCCTCGCTGACCATCGAGCAGATCAACCAGGACCGCGAAAGCTTTCTGGAATCGATCCGCAAGAACGTTGAGCCGGAGCTGAACAAGATCGGCCTGTATCTGATCAACGTCAACATCACCGACATTACCGACAGCTCCACCTATATCGAGAGCATCGGCAAAAAGGCCGCCGCCGAGGCCATCAACGCCGCCAAGGTGGACGTGGCCGAGCAGGAAAAGATCGGCGCCATCGGCGAGGCACAGGCCGTGCGCGAGCGGACGATTCGCGTGGCCGAAAACTTCGCCGAGTCGGAAAAAGGCCAAAAGAAGGCCGAGGCCGACAAGCGCGTCTTTGTCCGCCAGCAGGAAACGACCGCCTCTGTCGGCGAGGCGGAAGCCGACCGCGAAAAGACCATCCGGCTGGCCGAGAATATGGCCGAGGCCGAAAAGGGACAAAAGAAAGCTGAAGCCGACAAGCGCGTCTTTGTCCAGCAGCAGGACGCCGAGGCCGTCAAGGGCGAAAAGAAAGCCGTCGCCGAGCAGCGCGTGTATGTGCAGGAACAGGAAGCGCTGGCGGTCTCCGGCGAAAACAAGGCCAAGGCCGATATCGCCGACGCCGAGGCCCTCTTGGCGATCAAGCGTGCCGAGGCCTTGAAGAAGGGCGAGGTCGCCAAACGTCAGGCCGAGGTCGAGATTCAAAAGGCGCAGTATCTGGCCGAGCAGCAGCGGCTCAACGCCGAGGTCATCGTCCAGCAGGAAATCGAAAAACGCAAGGTCGAGATCGACGCCGAGGCCGTCGCCGAACGGATGCGCCGCGAGGCCAAGGGGCAAGCCGACGCGATTTTGGCCAAGTACGAGGCCGAGGCCAAGGGTATCCGTCAGGTGCTGGACAGCAAGGCCGCCGGCTATGAATCGC
>JBFZBE010000264.1:0-5740 GCA_041308685.1 Phycisphaerae bacterium | reverse complement strand
GGATTTGAAACATCAGATCGAGGTCTTTGAACTGCTGCGGCAGCTCCGCAGCGACGAGCAGAAAACCATCATCGTCGTCAGCCACGACATCAATCTGATCCAGCATTACGCCGATTGCTTTCTGCTGCTGAGCGACGACGGGCGCACGCACTATCAAAAACGCAGCGCCGGCGGACTGGACGCGGCGATTGTCCAATCGTTCTTCGGCGTCTGCGGCGTGCAGGGCGTTATCGAAGGGCACACGGTCTTTGTGCCGACCGGCATCGCAGGCCCGCAGACAAACAACGCCAATGACGGCAAGTGAAAAGTGAAAAGGCATTATGTTTACCGGATTAATTGAAGCAGTTGGGATGATACGGCGGGCGGCGATCAGCGGCTCGCAAATGACGCTGGCTGTCGATCTGGGGCGCATCGCCGACGGCGTGCGCTTGGGCGACAGCATTGCTGTCAACGGCGTCTGCCTGACGGTCAGTACGCTGGACGGCGGCTGTGCGGTGTTTGACGTCAGCGGCGAAAGCGTATTGCGCACCACACTCAAACATCTTAAAGTCGGCGGCACGGTCAACCTCGAACGCGCGATGAGCGCACAGGGACGCTTCGGCGGCCACCTCGTACAAGGCCACATCGACGGCACGGGCGCGATCGCGGCCATCCGCAAGCAGGGACAATTTGCCGTGCTGCGGTTTTCCGCGACGCCCGAACTGCTGGGGCAGATGGTGCTCAAGGGCTCGGTCGCGGTGGACGGCGTCAGCATTACCATCGCGGCGTTGGACAAGACCGGCTTTGAGGCGGCCGTGATCCCCACGACGCTGAAAGAAACCACCTGGCATGCCGCCGCCGTCGGCGATCCGGTCAATATCGAAACGGATATTCTGGTCAAGATCATCCGCCGCCAGTTGGAACAACTGCTGCCCGGCAAAGACGGCCTGACGGCAGAGAAATTGAAAGAACTTGGTTTTTGAGGACCCCCCAGTTTTCCGATAGCACTTTCATTGCCATTTTCACAGCGCGGTACACAATCCGTGAATTTTTTTAAATTCTGTTTGTTCCGGGGACATAAAAAAGCTATACTTAGGAGAAATAACTCTTTCGGAGGGTTTGGCAATGTCGAAGAGTAATATAAATCGGGGATTATGGGTCTTATTTGGCGCAAGCTTGCTGAGCATCATGGTTTTTGCGTGGGTTCCTTTAATTGTCTCCAATGATCCTCTGGTTCGTATGCCCGGCACACAACCGGCGCAGGGGATTGCTCTGGAGGGCTCCGGCCGCTGTCTGAATTGCCATGCCAACTATGTGGCCGGCTCCGAGATCGAGCCGGGCGACGGCTGGAAGGGGTCGATGATGGCGCAGGCCGCACGCGACCCGATCTTCTGGGCGTGTATGACCGTGGCGGCACAGGATTCGGTCTGGGCGCTGGGCAACCCCAACGCGACGGATTTGTGTCTGCGGTGTCATTTCCCGCAGGGCTGGCTGGGCGGCCGATCCGACCCGACCAACGCCTCGGCGATGATCGGCGACGATTACGACGGCATCGCGTGCGATTTCTGCCATCGGCTCTATGACCCCTTCTTTGAAACCACCTACAACGGCAGCCGCGAAGGCAGCAACTGGCTGGGCTATTGGAATGAGGCGACAACCCTGTCCGGGACCTCTGCGACGACCACCTATCAGCAGGACCGCACCGAGTCGGTCGGCATCAAGATGTTCAACGGGGCTGATTTTTACACCAAGACGTTTATGCCGTTTTACACGAGCTATACCGAAAACGCCGGCGGACAGTATTTTGTCGCGGCCAACGCCACCAAACGCGCCGGTTTTGCCGACGCCGAACCGAGCCATCAGTTCTATTACAGCCGCTATCACAAATCCAAATACTTTTGCGCGACCTGCCACGATGTGTCCAATCCGGCGCTGGCCAATCTGGGGCTTTCCGGTCTGCCGGATCAATCGGGCGGTACGCATCTGATCAGCGAGCAGTATTCGGCGTTCCGTTATTTCCATGTCGAGCGCACGTTCTCGGAGTTTATGCTGTCGGCCTATGCCCAGCAGGGCGGCACGGCGGCCAATCCTGAATTTACACAGCAAACGGGCATTGCCAGTGTCTCCAAATGTCAGGACTGCCACATGTTTGACGTGGTCGGCCGCGGCTGCGATAAGACCCGCGCACCGATCCGCCCCACGCAAAGCGCCGAACACCCCGCACAAGGCACACCGGCCCATCCCAACAGCGGCCTGCCAATGCACGATTTGACCGGCGGCAACCTGTGGATGTCGCATATTCTGGCCAGCATCGACCCCAACAGCGGGGTCTATGATCCGGTCAACGCCCAAATCCTCAACAAGACCACCGCGCAGATGACGCTGGACCTGAACGCCGGACAGACGCCCAAGACCAACGGCGCATTGCTGAAGAAAGGCGCCGACCGCGCCCGCGACCAATTGCGGTTTGCCGCGACGATCAAAGACTTGGCCTATGACCCGGCCAGCGGCGCGTTGACGCTGAAAGTGCAGAACAACACCGGCCACAAGCTCATCAGCGGTTTTCCCGAAGGGCGGCGGATGTTCCTGAGCATTGTCGCGTATGTCAACGGCAAAAAGGCCTACATTGCCAATCCTTACGATTACAGCGTCGGAGCAATGAAGGGGCATTCGTCCCATTCGCCGACGCTGGATGCCAGCGAGGTGTATCTGGATGAGCTGGTCTATGAGGTCAATCTCAAGAGTGCGTTGACCGGCGAGGACAAAACATTCCACTTTGTTCTGGCCACCGAGCGCACCAAAGACAACCGCATCCCGCCCAAGGGCTTTAATGTCAGCGGGGCTGCCGAGCGGATCGTCCAGCCGGTTGAGGACGGCTCTGTCGCGCCGGATTATTATACCGCCGCCGAGTACGCCGGCGGGTACGACCAGGTCGATCTGACGCTGCCGGCAAATGCCGAGTACATCCGCGTTCAGCTCTTTTATCAGGGCACCAGCCGTGAGTATATCGAGTTCCTGCGCGACCAGATCAACGGCACCGGCACAACGCTCAGCAGCCCGACGCCGTCCGGCGAGCCGAACGCGTACATCGTGCAGACCGATCCATTCTTTGCTAAACTGCGGGTCTGGGGCAATATCATCTGGGATTTGTGGTATCACAACCACGGCCTGGACGGCAGCGGCGCAGCGGTGGCGGGCATTGTACCGTTTGAGATGGCCGCGGCCAGTTGGGGCAGCGAACCGACCCAGCCAAGGTCCGACAGGGACGGCAACTGGCAGGTGGATTTGGTGGACTTTGCGATGCTGGCCGACGACTGGCTACTGACCGGATGCGGTACGGCCAATCTTTGGTGCGGCGGCTCAGACATTGACCGCAACACCAGTGTCGGACTGTCGGATGTGCTGATTCTGGCCGAGGAATGGCTCCGCGGCAAATAATTGGCGGTTAGAATGCGGTATTCAGATTGTTCCCTATCGGGAACGGCCTGCCGCCGTAGGTGTGTTCCAGCAGCACCTTAGATACGTTGATGCGCAACGGTATGCCCACCGGCGGAGTTTGCGTTGGATGATAACACACCGGACAATGCAGCGCAGAAAGAGCTTGGCTTTTCGGCGGTGGACAATCCCTGTCCGAACTTGACAGCGGTGCCGCATCGATCACACGGCACACGACGTGCTTTTTCATCAAAATCCCCTGACAGCCAACCCCCTTACAAGGCAGCTTTCTATGATGCGTATTCTACCAAATAATCGCTCAAAAGTCAAGTCAATTTCGGCCGTGTTTTTAGATCAGGGGGCAGCGGCCTTCAGGACGGTTTCGAGGGGTAAAAACAAATCACCCGGTTTGCAGCTGCGTCCGCGGGCGAAGGCCTCAAAGGTCATTTTGTCCGAGCCGGAGGGTTTGATGGCGATGATATTCAGGCGGTTTTTGCCGCAAATGACATGCAAATTGCTATCGAGCATCCCCGGCACATCGCCTAAGCCGTTGGCCGTCTGGACGACGGCGACGCTGTCCAGCGTAACGCGCCACGACCGGCCGGATGCGGAGGCGACATAGACGCTCTGCGCCCCCGGCCAGGGCGACAGGGCGCGGATTTGATTGGCGATCTGCTCGGCCGGACGCTGCCAGTCGATATAGCCGTCCGGCTTGGTCAGCTTGGGGGCATACGTTACCAGCGTTTCATCCTGCGGGGTATAGACAGCGCGGCCTTGCTCGATCGCGTCCAGCGTCGCCAGCAGCAGCGGTGCGGATAGCTCGGCCAGCTTCTGGTGCAGGGTCGAAAATGTATCCTCCGGCGCGATGGCGATGCTGTCCTGCGCCAGCACGCTGCCGGCGTCCATCCGCTGGGCCAGCGTGATGATGCTGATGCCGGTGCGGGTTTCGCCCCGCATCATCGCCCAATGAATGGGGGCAGCGCCGCGGTATTTGGGCAGCAGCGACCCGTGGGTATTGATCGCGCCAAGGCCGAACAGGTCGATCAGCGGCTGGCCGATCTTCTGGCCAAAGGCGATGACCACCAGCAGATCGCCCCCGCAGTCGGCCACCTGCCGCTGCATAGCGGGGGCGTTGATGTTGTCGGCCTCGACACAGGGAATGCCGCGGGCAGCGCACCAGCAGGCCACGTCGGTCGGCTTGGGGTCGCGATGGCGTCCGGCCGGGCGCGACGGCTGGGTAAAAACGCCCGCCAGCGTGTGCCGTCCGGCGGCGACGGCCTCCAGCGACGGCAGCCCGAAGGACGACGAACCCAGATACACCAGTTTCATTGTTCCGCCCTCATCTCGGCGTCGGGGTTGTCCATCAGCTCTTTGAGGCGGGCGCGGTGTTTGATCTTGGCCATACGGCTCATCCGGTCTTTGATCATCGTGCCTTCCAGATGGTCGTACTCGTGTTGAAAGACCCGCGCCAGCAGCCCTTCGGCCTCTTCGGTAAAGCGGTTGCCGTTCAGGTCGGTGGCGGTCAGGGTGCAGCGTTCATAGCGCGGGATGTTGCTGTAAATGCCCGGCAGCGACAGGCAGCCCTCTTCTTTGGAGACGACCGCACCGCTGGGCTGGATGTCGGGGTTGATATAGACTTTGGCCGTGTCGCGGGAACTGTCCAGCGAGACAACAAAGATGCGCAGATTGACCCCCGCTTGCGGCCCGGCCAGGCCCACGCCCTCGGTTTCGACCATAATGTCGATCATCCGGTCGGCCAGACGGCGAATGTCTTCGTTGATCTCGGCGACCGGCTTGGCGCATCTGTCCAGTACCGGCGCCGGAAACCGCGTCAATGTGCACTTGGAAAAATCTGTCATAACGATACCCTTTACTGTGAGTTACACGCCGATTTCTACCTTACCGGCTTTGGCGGGAGATGTCAATAAAAAGGTTCATCCTGCCGGTTTATTGGTCTTTTAAGAAATAAACGAACAGCGGCAATGAAATTCGAATCTCGAATCTCGAAATACGAAACAAATCCGAATGTCAAAAATTCAAAATGACCAAAACTGTTCCTTTTTGACGCATCTTTCGCGATGTTGCGGCAGGGTTGTTTTTGACATTTTGTCATTTACGTTTTGAATTTGTTTCGGATTTCGGATTTCGTGCTTCGGATTTAAGCCGACCGAATAATCGTTTAATAATTCAAAAATCAATAACAAGCGTCTGTGCTGTTTAGGCAGAGTTGTTCGGACACATTATGCAATGCGATGGTGCCGAAATCGGCGCACACCGAGTCCATTACCGATGGATTTTCCATATTCAGCTCAAAAAACGCTGTTTC
>JBFZBE010000263.1:0-7361 GCA_041308685.1 Phycisphaerae bacterium | reverse complement strand
CGCGGCAATCACACGTTATCCGATCGCACTGCGGGCTGGAATCTCAAAACAAAAGACTGGTCACAAGCAAGTACTATCACTGTCGGTGCCAGCTTGTATCTGCTGGTGCGTGAGGCGGACGTGAGCACCAAATCGTTTGTCTGCCCCGGCAGCGACCAGAAGGAATTCAGCGGCAAGCACGGCATTACCACCAATCCGATGCCGGATCTGGTAGATTTGTGGGACTTTGGTCATCCCGTAGATGCAGACAAGGAAGGCCCCGGCAAGACGGTCAGCTATGCGTATCAGCAGCCGTATGCAGCTACAGCAGGTGCTGGAGGCGGCATGAAAGGGACTTATTCTGCATCTGGTAGTGTTTCGGCTTCATTTGCGTTAATGGCCGACCGCAACCCGTGGATGGATAAGAAATTAACTGCCAGCACAAATCCGACTGACACAACCTATATGAGTTTGGTTGACTTGCTGGGTACGGGAGCGACCTCGCAGGCACCGGGCACCGAAACCGCGGATTGGAGTCAAATTCAGCCGCGATGGACATTGCAGGTGTCTAATGCCCAGTCACATGATCGTGAAGGCCAGAACGTCTTGTTCGCCGATGGCCACAATGAGTGGACGACCCGTTCTGATGTCAGCATCCAGAACGACAATATTTACACCGCTTGGAATAACGCGGCTGTAACCAATCCAAGCGTTACACAACGGCGACGCGGTGTTGGGGCTACTGGTACATATTCTGCAACAACGATTACCGGTGGTTATTACATCCCCCGTGGGTCAGAAGATACTGTATTGGTTAATGATTTCCCCGCAGACAATTAATTTGTGATTTGATGCTATTCAAAACCCTTTCTGACGTCGTCAGGAAGGGTTTTTTTATGGGCTGGTTACGGATTTTCATCTTGCCAATTCCGCAAAAATGTACGGAGATATTGAAGATCGCAGATCGTTGCGGCGCGAACAATCTGCGTGTGTTGGGTTTGGTGGTGAGGGGCACTGCGATGCTGGCTTTGGGGTGATGTTACGCTTCACCAAAAAAAGAGTTCAGACGGTGCAGGGCAAGACGCCCATCCGTCTGAACTCGTGAAATGACCATCTATAGCGTCCGGCAGGTTAGAACATTCCCTGCACCTTGCCGGTCTTGACATCGACGTCGATGCGGCGGTAGGCCGGGTCGGAGCCGGTTCCGGGCATCAGCTTGATATCGCCGGCAATCGGCACGACGTATCCTGCGCCTTCGTAGATCATCACATCGCGGATCGGCAGTTCCCAGCCGCACGGCCGTCCTTTGAGGTTTGGATCGTGCGACAAGCTCAGATGCGTCTTGACCATACAGGTTCCCAGCCCGCGCAGTTTCGGATCGGCGTCGTACATCGCCAGTTTCTGCTCGGCCTTTTCGCTGAAGGTCGCGCCGGTGGCGCCATACAGCTCTTTGGCGATCAGTTCGATGCGTTTTTTGTGCGGCATATCCAGATCGTAGAGGAATTTGAAATTGTTCGGCTTATCGCAGACCGCAGCGACTTTTTCAGCCAGTTCCAGTGCGCCGTCGCCGCCCTTGAGCCAGTGTTCGGACAGGGCACATTCGGCGCCGTGCTTTTCGGCGATTTTACGCACCAAGCTGATCTCGGCGGCGGTGTCGGTGTAGAACGAATTGATGCACACCACCGGCGTAACGCCCGACTTGCGGACGATCTCAATATGGGCGATCAGGTTTTCGCAGCCCTTTTCGAGCAACTGGAGGTTTTCGGACTTGTACTCGGCCGGCAGGGGGGCGCCGGGTTTGACCGCCGGGCCGCCGCCGTGCATTTTCAACGCGCGGATCGTTGCGACCAGCACCACGGCACTGGGCTTCAGCCCCGACATACGGCATTTGAGGTTCCAGAACTTTTCAAAGCCGATGTCGGCGGCAAATCCGCTTTCGGTAACAACATAATCCGACAGCTTGGTGCCGATCAGGTCGGAGATGATGCTGTTTTGGCCAATGGCGATATTGGCGAACGGGCCTGCGTGCACCAGGATCGGCTGGCCTTCGATGGTCTGCACCAAGCTGGGGTTCAACGCATCCACCATCCAGGCAGTCATTGCGCCGTCCACTTCCAGATCGCGTGTGGTGATGGGCTTGCCGGATTTGCTATAGGCGACAACGATCTTGCCCATCCGCTTGCGGAAGTCAGCCAAATCTTTGGATACCGCCAAGATGGCCATCACTTCGCTGGATACGGAAATCTGAGCGCCCGATTCCATCTCGAAGCCGTCCATATCGCTGCCTTTGCCGATGGTGATGTTGCGCAGCGCCTGGGCACAGAAATCGATTGCCCACTTGATCTGGATATTGTCTGGGTCGATGTCGAGCCGACGCAGACCCAGCTTTGCCAGTTTGGCGTCGTCGTAGTTCTTTTCGTGCTGCATACGCGAGGTCAACGCAACCATCGCCAGGTTGTGCGCGTTGGTAACGCTGTCGATGTCGCCGGTCAGACGGATCGAGAACGGCACCATCGGAATGCACTGCGAAAGCCCGCCGCCGGCCGCCGAGCCCTTGATGTTGAACGTCGGGCCGCCGCTGGGCTGGCGGATACAGCCGACTACGCGCTTGCCCATTTTGCCCAGGCCCTGTACCAGGCCGATGGTTGTGGTGGTCTTGCCTTCGCCCAAGGGGGTCGGCGTGATGGCGGTTACGTCGATGTATTTGCCGCTTGGCACATCTTTCAAGCGGTTCATTATTTTCAGATAGTCCAGCTTGGCAATCTTATCGCCGAACGGCAGCAACTCGCCGTAAGCCAGCCCCAGGTCGCGGGCCAACTGTTCCAGCGGCTTCATATTTTGTTCGGCTGCTTCTGCGATCTGCCAGTCTTTCAGAACGACGGGGTCTAATTTGGTCATAATCCTCTTCTCGCTAAAAAATATCGTTTTTGTTCTTCCGGCCAATCGGCCGCCGGTAACTCTGTATTTTCGCGAGTATTATCACACGCTTACAGCAAATCAGATATAAGCAGGGGATTATTTTTATGTATTTTTCTGCTAACTTGCGGTGTGTTATTCAGTAAAAATTGCGACAGCCGTGTGCGTTACCGGAACACGTAAAAGCCGCATTTTAACACGCCGCGGAAGGGTGTTAGTGTGGCGGTTAGAGTTTAATCAGGGCTTTGATGACGCCGTCGCGATAGCCGGCGACCAGTTCGAATGCCTCGGCGGTTTGGGCAAAATCAAATGTGTGGGTCATCATATAATCCAGATTGACTTTGCCCTGTGCAATCAGGTCAATGGCCTTTTGCGTGCAGAGCTTTTGGCGGCGGACGTTGATGACGCTGATTTCCTTACGGCGCATCAGGTCGGGGCAGAAGCATAGCTTCTCTTCGCGCGGGATGCCGATGAGCATCAGTTTGCCGCCGGGTTTGAGCATTCTGAGCGATTGGTCGATGGTGTCCTGCTGGCCGGCGCATTCATAGACGACATCCAGCCCGTGCGGGTGTTGTTTGAGTATTGCAGCGACAATGTCTTCTTTTTGCGGATTGCCGCACCAGTCGGCCCCGCCTTTGGCTGCGGCGGTCAGGCGCTCGGCAAGCAGGTCGGTTACAAAGACCGCACCAGCGCCTTGCGCTTTGGCGGCGGCCAGGCAGCTTAGCCCGATGGGGCCTGCGCCCAGCACGGCGGCGGTCATCTTGGGGCCGATGGCGGATTGCTGGACGGCGTACACCCCGATGGCGAACGGTTCGCAAAGCACACCTTGCTCAAGGGTGATTTGGCCGTCGATGGGCAGGCAGCACTCGGCGGGCATGACGAGGTATTCGCTCAGGCAGCCGTCCAGTTGGCCGGGGCAGCCGAGGAACTTGAGCTTGCGGCAGGTATGCTGGCGGCCTGCGAGGCACTGGTCGCAGGCGTGGCAGGAGATCGCCGGTTCGACAGCGACGTGCTGGCCGATGCGCAGCGTCTTGACGGCCGAGCCGACCTCGGCGACGACGGCCGCGCATTCATGGCCGACCGAATAGGGGTATTGGACGACCTGGCTGCCGATGCGGCCGGTTTCGTAATAATGCACATCGCTGCCGCAGACGCCGACAAAGGCGATTTTGAGCAGGACATCGGTGGGGTGGACGATCTTCGGCGTCGGGATGTCCCGTGACGCGATCGTACGCAAGTCGGTCAGTAGTTGTGCTTTCATTTTTCTGGTATTTAATATTATAGTAAAGTTTACTGTGTTAAGCTATTTTTTATACGATTGAGGTGAATATTTCCAATTTTTTCTTTCAATTGCCGTCGGCTTTTTGTATCCAACCCAAGCATTTGCCGGAGGATGTCTTTGGGTGTTTTTTTGTTTTGAATCTAAGTCATTTTTATAAATATAGTTACAGCGATTTACATAGTTGATAGAGAAACTGAGTCTTGAAATACCGCGTAAATAGTTATTGATGGCGATCCGTTGCCATTGTTCGTTTGTAAGGTCCATGAACCATATATCGGCTCTTACTTAACTAAAAATTGAGGTTTTGGGATAGCTTCTATTAACTTTCCTACCGTCCGGCGTACATTTTATCGTAGTAGGCCTTGTACTGACCGGAGACGATGTGGGTGAGCCACTCGGTGTTGGCCAGGTACCAGTCGATAGTTTTGACGATTCCTTCTTCGAAGCAGACCGAGGGCTTCCAGCCCAGCTCGGACATGATTTTGGATGAGTCGATGGCGTAGCGGCGGTCGTGGCCGGGGCGGTCTTTGACGTGCTTGATGAGCGTCTTGGGCTTTTTGAGCCGTTCCAGGATCAGGCCGACGACCTCCAGATTGGTCTTTTCGTTGTTGCCGCCGATGTTGTAGATGGCGCCGGGGGCGGCGGCGGTCAGCACCTTCCAGATGGCCGTGCAGTGGTCATAGACGTACAGCCAGTCGCGGATGTACAGGCCGTCGCCATAGACGGGCAGGTCTTTATCGTTCAGAGCATTGTTGATCATCAGGGGGATCATCTTTTCGGGGAACTGGTACTGGCCGTAGTTGTTCGAGCAGTGGGTGATGTTGTACCGCAGGTCCCAGCTATGGCCGAAGGCCTGCACGAGCATATCGGCGGCGGCCTTGCTGGCCGAGTAGGGCGAGTTGGGGCTTAGCGGCGTGGTTTCGACGAACAGGCCGGTCGGCGGCAGCGAACCGTAGACCTCGTCGGTCGAGACCTGAACAAACCGTTCGAGCTTTTTGTCCAGAGCGATCTTCAAGAGCGCCAGCGTGCCTTTGACGTTGGTCTCGATGAACACGCCCGGCTCGACCAGCGAGCGATCGACGTGGCTTTCGGCGGCAAAGTTGACGATCGCATCGACGTGGTGCTGCTCGATGGTCTTTTGCGCCAGCGCCGCATCGCAGATGTCGCCTTTGACAAAGACGTGCCGCGGGTTGTCCATATAGCCCTTGAGATTTTCCAGATTGCCCGCATAGGTCAGGCAGTCGTAGTTGATCACGCGGGTGTCGGGGTGCTCATCCAGCACCATCCGCACAAAATTGCTGCCGATAAATCCCGCACCGCCGGTTACTAAGATCGTTCGCATAATGGTCTCTTTATTTTAGCCACAGATTAACACAGATCATTCACAGAGTTAAAAATCTTAAATTCTAAGCACTAAATTCTAAACAAACTTAGAAATTTTAAAAAGAAAATACTAAAAACTTATCTCCATACCGTCATTTGTAACGTGTTACCACGTTTTGGTTTAATTAATTGTTTTTCGAATTTTGAATTTGTTTATGATTTAGTGCTTAGAGTTTAGAATTTCCACTACTCCGCGGTTAAGTAATTTTTTAAGCTTTCCTGCCAATGCTTCATCGGGCGGCCGAGGTGCGATTCGAGTTTGCGGCAGTCGAATCGGCTGTTGAGCGGGCGTTGGGCGGCGCTGGGAAAATCGCTGGTCTTGCACGGGGTTAAGTTCACCGGCATCTTGAGCGTTTGGAACATAAACTGCGCCATCGCAAACCGGCTTACTTCGCCCGACGCGGCCAGATGGAAGACGCCCTGCGGTTTTCCGTTGGCGATCAGATCGCACAGCGCCGCGGCGGCCTCGGTGGTGGCGGTCGGCGCGCCGATCTGGTCATCCACGACGCGCAGGGGTTTTCCCGCAGCGGCCGCATCCAACAGCTTTTTGATAAAATTGACGCCGTGTTTGCCGTATGTCCACTCGACCCGCACGATGCAATGCCGACAGCCCGACGCGGCCAGCGCCTGTTCGCCGTGCCATTTGGAGCGGCCATAGGCGCTGAGCGGATGGGCGGCGTCGGTCTCGACATACGGACGATCCAGTGTGCCATCGAACACAAAATCCGTGCTGATGTGCAGCACAGAGGCATCGGCCTGTTTGGCGATTGTGCCGAGCATCCCCACGGCCTCGGCGTTGATTTTTTCGGCCAGTTGCGGCTCGGACTCGGCCTTTTCGACGTTGGTATAGGCCGCACAGTTGATGACCAACCCGCCGTGCGGGATCGCCCGCCGCAGGTGGTCGGGGTTGGTGATGTCAAACGCGGGCAAATCCAGCCCGACCATCGACCAGCCGCGCCGCGTTGCTTCCGCCGTCAGATCGCTGCCGAGCATGCCTTTGGCGCCCAGCAATGTGATCGTTGTCGAACAGGCCATCATCGCACCTCATGGCGCGGCAGTTTGTCAACGGGGATGTCTTTGAGCCGCCGATTGAGTTTGTCTTTTTCGGACAGCGACGGATCGTCCATCGCCCAGTCAATCCCCAGATCGGGATCGTTCCACAAGATGCCGCCTTCGCAGGCCGGGTTGTAAAGTTCCGTGCATTTATACGCAAACAGCACCGTTTCGCTCAACACACAAAAGCCGTGCGCAAAGCCCGGCGGGATATACATCTGGCGAAAATCCTTGTCTGACAGCCGTACGGCGATGGACTTGCCGAACGTCGGCGAACCGACGCGGATATCGACCGCCGCATCCAATACTTCGCCTTCCAGCACCTGCACCAGCTTGCCCTGACCGTTGGGGTTTTGGTAGTGCAGACCGCGCAGTACGCCGCGCCGCGAGCGCGAAACATTGTCCTGCACAAACACCGCGTTCAGCCCCGCCTCGGCGTACCGCCGTTGGTTCCACGTTTCGGTAAAAAATCCGCGTGCGTCGCCGAAGACCTTCGGTTCAAAAATCAGCACGCCTTCAAGCTCGGTCTTGATGACGTTCACAGTGTCTTTGCCTCCAGCAGGTTCAGCAGGTATTGGCCATAATGGTTTTTCTTGAGCGGGTCGGCCAGCCGGCGCAATTGCTCGGCGTCGATCCAGCCCATGCGGTAGGCGATCTCTTCCAGGCAGGAGATCATCAGCCCTTGCCGCTGCTGGACGGTCTGGACAAAGATGCCTGCCTGCAGCATGGATTCGGGCGTGCCGGTATC
>JBFZBE010000262.1:0-3762 GCA_041308685.1 Phycisphaerae bacterium | reverse complement strand
CGAAATACAGGTTCTTTCCCAGACCCTGCGGCATATACGCAATCTGCGGACACACCGTCCGGCGGTGCCGGAAATCCGCGATGTCGCCTTTTAGGACAGTGATATTGCCCTTCTGCAGCTTCTTGGAACCGGCAATCAGGGCCAGCAGTGTTGACTTGCCGACTCCATCAGGCCCGACCACGCCGACCATAATACCGCTTGGGATGTCCAGAGAAATGTTATTCAAGGCCATGACCTTGCCGTAGCGGTGGGCTACATTTTTAATGGAAACCACAGGGTTGCCGCCGGGTATGGCTGAAGATTTTTCAGGCACGGATGACACCATGGTTTATCTCTCCGAATAGATGCAACCCGCAGACTTTATACATAATCCTGCTGTGATATTGCATCGGAGTCCCTGTCCTGTTTAGTTCGTCTCCGTTGCGGCCTTGTCGTCTGCCGCCGGCTGCGGAGACTGTTCCTCTTGCGGCTTTGGAGCCGGCACAGAAATTGCGTTTTGCAGCCAGTCGGGCCAGACGGCGGTTTCCTTGTATTTGACATATCCGACACCGCGAACGCCTGTCTTGACGCGTTCAATATACGCGGAGATAAGTTCTTCGGGCACCTGTATTTTGACGCGGAACATCAGTTTGTCGCGTTCGCTTTTTGTTTCCACCTGCTTGGGTGTAAATTGTGCTTCCGGCGAGACGAAACTAACATAACCGCCCGCCGCTTTTCCCGGGGCATAATCTGCGGTAATTCTTGCTTCGGCGCCGATCTTCAAGCTGGCCGCCTGTTCGGAGGGAAGAAAGATTTCCATATAAACATCTTCCAGGTTGATCAGTGTCAGTGCCTTGCCGCCGGCGGCCAGCACTTCGCCTGTCTCGGCCAGTCGATACAGCACCCTGCCGCGAACCGGCGACCTGAGCGTTGCATCGTTGATACGGGTCTGAATCGTTGTTACATTGGCCAGGGCGACTTCGACCTGCTGCTTGGCCGTCTGCATCTTGGCTTCCGCTTCCGCCAGGGCCGCGGTCGATGCCTCCACCTGTGTTTTGCGGGAATCCAGTTCACGCTGCGAAGCGGCATTGGCAGCGACCAGTTTGGTGGTGCGGTCAAACTCGACTTTTGCATTTTCGACCAGACTTTTTTGCTTGACGATGGCGGAATTTGCGGCCGCAACCTGTTCCTGTGCGACAGCGACACTGGCTTTGGCCTCCGCCAATTGAGATTCAAGCGTGATCGTGTCCAGCACGACCACCACCTGACCGGGCTGAACCAGGTCGCCTTCTTTGACCAGGATTTCCTTGACCCGCAGCGGTTCTTTGGCCGCAACATCAACCTGCTTGGCCTCGATGCGTCCGTTACCAGAGGCAATGCCGTCAGGCAGCACACTTTGCTGATTCTTCCAAATTCGATACCCCATGAATGCAGCAACCACTACCGCAACCGGCAGGATAATCTTGTTAATCCGTTTTTTATTATTATCGTTGGACATAGATCACTCCTTATATGAACTGTTAAGCATCAGATTTTTGACCCTGATTTTTATTTTTTATTTCACCAGTCCGGCGCCTGCATTAGCGACATCTTGCCGGCCGGCTGCGGCTCCATTGGCGTTTCCGATGCGGGTTTGTCCGGCAGCAATTCACCCCAGTTGGTCCGCTTTCGCATTTCTGCCCGTATCGTTTCAGGCACATAGGGCCGGCCCTGCTGCAGTTCCCACCCGCCGCCCAATGCCTTGTACATGGCGATCATATAGGTGGCAATGGATGACTGCGTCTGGGCCAGATTGTTCTGCTGCTGCAGCAGTGATCGCTGACCATCAATGACACGCTGATAGTCCACCGCACCTTCTTTGTATTGCGTCATGGCGATTTCAACGGACCGTTTTGCCGCAGTCACGGAATTCTGTTCCGATGCGGCAGCTTCCTGAGACATCAGAAAACCGGTCATCGCATCTTCCACTTCCTGGGCTGCCTTGAGCACGGTGTCCTGATAATCAACCACAAATTGCTGGAATCGGGCATCCTGTACGCGGACATTATTTTCGATGCGGCCGAAATTGAAGATCGGCCAGTTGAATCCAGGGCCGTAAGAATAAGTAAAACTGTCCCCATCAAAAAGATTGTGAAATTTTGCGTCATTGGAACGGGCCCCGCCATCACTGCTGGTCTGGAATCCAACATTGCCAAACAGTGAAAAACTCGGATACAGGTCCGCCTTGGCAACCCCGATACGGGCACTTTGCGCCATGGCAGCCAACTCGGCACGGCGAATGTCTGGCCGCCGCCGCAGCAGTTCAGCAGGCATACTGATCGTAACTTTGGACTGGGCTGACGGGATCGTTCGTGATCCTTCCAGCAGTTGCTCGATCTGGCCGGTCGGCTGCCCCAGCAGCGTGCTCAAGGCATTTTGAGACTGCTTTAAACTGGCCTGCAGTTTGGGAATCGAAGCACGGGTGCTTTCCAACAAGGTCTTTGCCTGCGTGACATCCAGTTCCGAAGTGGCGCCATTATCAAAACGGGCCTGGGCGATGCGAAGTCCTTCTTCCTGGAGTTTGGTGTTTTCAACAGCCAAATCGACAAGCACCTCATAGGTGCGAATAATCGTGTAGGTCCGGGCCGCTTCGCCGGCCAGCGTCACCAGGGCGCTGTCATAGTCTGCCATCGAAGCGGCAAGACTTGCCTGGGCCGCTTCGATATCACGTCGGTACTTGCCCCAGAAATCCAGCTCCCAGGATGCATCAAATCCCGTCTGGTAACTCCAGTAATCGCGATCAAGAGCAGCGCCATTGGGTGCATGTTCCCCGCGCCCTTCCTTGGCTGCATTGCCGTTAATGTCCATCTGGGGATACTGTCCGCCGACGGCAATACCCAGCCGGGCACGGGCTTCCAGAATTCTCAAACCGGCAATCTGCAGAGGCAGGTTTTGCTGATAGGCCATCTGGATTAACTGGTCAAGGGTGGGGTCATTAAAGGTATTCCACCATTGGCTGTCCATCTCGGCCTGAATTGCAATCTTCTCGTCGGCTTTCTGGCTCCAGTTTTCATTGAGCTTCGCCTCGGGTTTGACAAAATCCGGACCGACGGCACAGCCGCCAAACGCCAGCATCAGACTCAGCGGCCCCAATACACCCACAGCAGCAAACGGCCTTGGGGACATCGTTTGTTTTGCATCGTTACCTCTGCACATAGGAGACACCTCCTTGGGTCATTGTAAGGACAGTTTATTATTGGAGAGGAAAATGCTTAAAAAACTCTCTGACGGCATACTGCACAAAGGCATATTTAGTGCCTGCGTGAAATTTAGCCGATAGATGGTGATTTATTCTTAAGGCCACAGTTGCGAACGCCGAGAGGATGTCTGATTTCTTGCCGAAGTCACAGCCGGCCGCCGAAACAAACGCCGTCAAAGTGCAGCGGAGTTTTCTTCCTTGCATGCGCCTCTCCTTATATCAAAATCTAAATAGAAATCTTTTTATGTCCGAGATATTCGAAACCGTACTACAGCCGTCCGACCCGCCTCTGTCAATTTCGCCTGCCAGTCCGATGGGTTCATATTTACAACCTAAGTTGTCTTGTTCTCTCCATGCCTCGGCTCCGTACCAAGTTCGGTATCATCATACCTAAAAACGCCATAATAAATCAAGAACAAAAAGATTGTAATTTATCGGTATTTTATAAGTCTATATTAATTATAGAGTTATGGTATTACGGAAACAACGCTTTGACGTTGCGGACAAAAATGCTAAAATGCCCCCGCGGGAGTGGAGGACATGCC
>JBFZBE010000261.1:0-3425 GCA_041308685.1 Phycisphaerae bacterium | reverse complement strand
CCCGCACCTAAATCGGTCGTCAGGATTTTACAATCTGCATAGACCTGTACATCCGATTTAGGTGCGGGGCTTTAGGTGAATTGAGAGAACATCCACCGTGGGCTTACGCCCACGGCCAAGTTACTTGACGTCCCTATCGGGACGACAAAAACCACCAGAAATAAACCCTGCACACACTTACTCGTGATGGCTGCAATCTATTACCCTATGGGCCAAAAATACAGAACTCCATTTTAATAAATATGTTATGATTGCCAGAAAAATTCTTACACACGCCGCAAAACGCCCGAAAAAAAGTTTGACAGTGCATCTGAAATCCCTATAATCCCACCGGCTCTGTTGTTGTACAGAAAATAAGATGTTATCTATCGTTAAATTTCAGATGAAATGAGGGCGACTATGGCAGACGTGCAAAACCTGTTGGCACAAAAACTCGACAAGTCGAATCTTGAAAAATTAACCGCATTACAGAACCCACACCTGAATGCGTTTGTCGCCGACGGCATTGCGCTGGCCAACCCGGACAAGGTGGTCGTCTTTACCGACTGCGCCGACGATATTGCAACGCTGCGTCAATGGGCGGCCAACGGCGGCGGCGAGCAGCCGCTCAAAACCCCCGGCCATACCTTTCATTTTGACGGGGCCAACGACCAGGGACGCGACACCTTCAGCACACGCTATCTGCTGCCAACGGGAATGGAACTGGGCGAGAGCTTAAACTCCATCGAGCGGCAACAAGGGCTTGACGAGGTACGCGGCTATCTGAAAGACAGTATGAAAGGCCGCACGATGCTGGTGTGCTTCTGGTGTCTGTGTCCGACGGATTCGGAGTTTTCCATCTCGTGCGTGCAGTTGACCGATTCGCCCTACGTCGCCCACAGCGAAAGCATTCTGTACCGTCCCGGCTATGAGCAGTTCAAACGGCTCAACGGATGCGAGTGCTTTTTCCGCTTTCTGCATAGCGAAGGCGAAGTGGACGAGCACGGCTGCAGCAAGCAATGGGAAAAACGCCGCGTCTATATCGACCTGACGAAGGATATGGTCTATTCGGTCAATACGCAGTACGCCGGCAACACCGTCGGCCTCAAGAAGCTGGCGCTGCGGCTGGCCATCCAGCGGTCGTCGTCGCAGGGCTGGCTGGCCGAACACATGTTCATCATGGGCGCCTGCGGGCCTAAAGGCCGCATCACCTACTTTGCCGGCGCGTTCCCGTCGGCCTGCGGCAAGACCAGCACCGCGATGCTGCCCGGCCAGACGATTGTCGGCGACGACATTGCCTATTTCCGCAAACGCGACGGCAAAATGTACACTGCCAACGTCGAACAGGGCATTTTCGGCATCATCGAGGACGTCAACGCCAAGGACGACCCGGTCATCTTCAAAGCCCTCAAAACGCCCGGCGAGGTCATTTTCGGTAACGTGCTGATCAACGACGGCCGGCCCTACTGGGAAGGCATGGGCGAGCCGATGCCGGACAAGGGCGTCAACTTCAGCGGCGACTGGTACAAGGGCAAAACCGACGCCGACGGCAAGCCCATCCACGCCTCGCACAAGAATGCCCGCTATACGGTTCGCCTGTCGGCGCTGGCCAATCTGGATAAAGAAGCCAACAACCCCAACGGCGTGCCGGTCGGCGGCATCATCTACGGCGGCCGCGACAGCGATACCCAGGTGCCGGTCGAGCAGGCGTTTAGCTGGGCCGAGGGCATCATCGCCAAGGGCGCCTCGATTGAATCGGAAACCACCGCCGCCACGCTGGGTCAGCACGGCGTGCGCAAGTTCAACATTATGGCCAATCAGGACTTTGTGTCGATTCCGCTGGGACGGTACATCCAGAACAACCTGGACTTTGCCAAGGGCGTGACCAATCCGCCGGCGATTTTCTCGGTCAACTACTTCCTGCAGGACGAAAACAGCAAGTTCCTCAACGGCAAACTGGACAAGATGGTCTGGCTGCTGTGGGCCGAGCTGCGGGTCAACGGCGAGGTCGATGCGATCAAGACCCCGACCGGCTGGATTCCCAAGTACGAGGATTTGACGCCGCTGTTCCACAGCAAGCTGAATATCTGCTATGCCAAAGAGGCGTATGTCAAGCAGTTCTCCATCCGGGCGGCCAACCTGATAGAAAAGTTCGATCGCGTCGAGAAGATCTATCGCGATAAGGTGTCCGACACGCCGCAGGTGGTCTATGACACCTTCGCGGCCATCCGCAATCGGCTCAAAGACGCCCAAGCCAAACACGGCGACCTTATCAGCCCGCTGGCACTGTAAAAAAACGACATACAGAAACAAGTTTTAGCTCTATTGGCTTACGCCGCAGGGCTGAAACATCCGGACATCCGGCCAAAGGACAAAAAAACCTTTACACCGATTGTTTTATTGGTAAAATATTGGTCTTTTGCCGAGGTAGCTCAACGGTAGAGCACAGCTTTCGTAAAGCTGGGGTTGTGGGTTCAAATCCCATCTTCGGCTCTCAAAAACGCGGTTTTCAAAAAGACACCAAGTGTCTTATTTTTTTGATCGGGTTTGCACCGCCGCGTGCAACGCTGGGGTTGGTCGTTCTCAAACGCCAAAATGTGTTTTCCATCCTTGCGGAATTCATGTAAGTTATTATATATAAATTAGTTACATTCTTTCTTGCAAAATACAAATCGAGTTGTAACGTGCAAAAAGGGCGTTTTGTTGATTAAAACGGCCCAAGCGGGTATAGTGCGGCCATGAACAAAACCGACAAAACGACGTTACTGATTACCTGTGCCCGCGGGCTCAATGAGATGCTCCGGGCGGAGGTGGAGCATTTGGGCTTTACGGTCGATTCGTGCCATGAGACCGGCGTGGAGATCACCGGCACGATGCTTGACGCGATGAAGCTGAATCTGCATCTGCGGACAGCATTTAATGTGCTGTATCTGCTGGACACCTTCGAATGCCGCGACGCCGAGCAGCTCTACCGCCGCACCGTCAAGCTGCCGTGGGAGGAGATCATCCCGTCCAATGAATACGTCTGTGTGGTCGGCCGCATCGATACGCCGAGCATCGACAACACGATGTACCCCAATTTGAAGATCAAGGACGCGATCGTCGATCGCATCCTGCAAAAGACCGGCGCCCGTCCCGACAGCGGCAAAGAGCGCACGCACGTCGTGGTGCAGGCGTACTGGAAGGGCGATCAGTGCTGGATTTATCTGAACACCTCCGGCCAGAAGGTCTCCGACCGCAACTACCGCAAGCTGCCGTTTTCGGCGCCGCTGCGCGAGTCCTTGGCCGCGGCGATCATTTTGGAAACCGGCTATGACGGCAGCCAGCCGCTGGTCTGTCCGATGTGCGGCAGCGGCACGCTGGCCATCGAGGCGGCGCTGATCGCCAGCCGGCGCGTGCCGGGGCTGATGCGGTCTAACTTTGCGTTTATGCATACCAAACTGCAC
>JBFZBE010000260.1:0-6302 GCA_041308685.1 Phycisphaerae bacterium | reverse complement strand
TTCTGCCGCTGCTGGACGGCTGCGCCAACTGCGGCGCTGCGGATAGAGGCCTGCGCGGCGAACTGTATTTCAGCAGCGCCGCCAACGGCCTGCTTTGCGGCGGCTGTGAGCAGAGCTTCACCGACAAACGCCGCATATCATCTGCCTGCATTGCAGCATTGACCGGCGGCCGTGTTCCGGAAAATACGCCATTGGCGGTTATGATGGAGGCCGAACGGGTGTTGATCTATCACTTTACGGAATTGATGCACCGCCCGCCGCGGATGGCGAAATTCTTTATGGATCTGCAGGGATAAGAGGGTTTCAGTCGTTTTGGCCGTACAGCCATACGGCGTTTTGAAGGGGGTAGTCGATCATTTCATCGGGCTGAAAGTACAGGTCGATCTCATAGGCGGCGGATTCGCGGCTGTCTGAACCGTGTACCAGATTGAACCCGCGGCTTGCTCCAAAATCACCCCGAATCGTACCCGGTTCGGCCTGATTGCCGAAGGTTTTGCCCATCATCTTGCGGCACATTTCAATGACGCCGTCGGCCTCCAGCACCATCACCAGCGACGGGGCGGAGGAAAGAAACCGTACGACGCCTTCAAAAAACGGCTTGCCCGTATGCACCGCATAGTGCTTACGGGCAAGCGCATCGGATATCTGCATCAGTTTGGCCGCGACGATTTTCAGCCCCTTGTCTTCAAAGCGGCTGATGATCCGCCCGATCAATTGCCTCTGTACGGCATCGGGCTTGAGAATGATCAACGTGCGTTCGGCCATGGTTCTTGAAAAAAATTAGCGGACGCTTGGTACGATAAAGATTTCAACCCGGCGGTTGACCGCGTTGCCGCCCTTGTTGGCTTTGTTTGGTTCCAGCGGCTTAAACTCGCCGTAGCCCTTGACTGCCATACGCTCCTCGGTCAACCCGCTCTGATTGAGATTGTTCAGTACGGAGATGGCACGGTGGGCCGACAAATGCCAGTTGGTCGGGTGTTTCTGACGGGTTTCCGCCCGGCTGATCCGCAGGTCGTCGGTGTGGCCGACAATGACCAGATCGAACTGTTTGGCCTCGGCGCCGTTCATAATGCCGACCAGCGTCTTAAGTGCCTCGATCGCTTCGGGCTTGACTTGGTCGCTGCCGGCGTCAAACAGCAGGTCGCTTTTGAATTTCAGCGAGCCGGTTGCCTCGTCAAAGTCGATCATATCGCTGGTCTTGGCGAACTCCTGAAGGGCTACATTCAGCTCCATCGGCAGGGGGGCGCCGCCTTCCAGCAATTGGGCCTGCAGTTTGGCGATTAGAGCTTTCTTTTCGGCCAAGTCCGACTCCAGAGCCGCCAATAGTGCGTTGCGTGCTTCCAGATCGGCGCCGGTTCTTCCGGTCAGTGCGTCAAGCTGCTGCTGTTTTTGCTGTACCGACGCATTGCACTCGGTCAATCGCGCTTCCAATTCGCCGATGTGCTGCTGCTGGATGCGGTTTTGCGCCTGAAGGTCTTCATGCTTCTGCTTGCTGACGCCGCAACCGCCGGCCGCCACAAGAACCACCGCACTCAATACCCACCACCCCAAAGTTTTACTCCTGAACATTGCCATCCCTTTCTGTACTAATTCAGTCCGTTATTATTTTGTGTTCTACCAATACTCTAATCAGTTTATCGGCAAAATGACCGTTATTTCGTGAATAGTCGTTATTATTTCTTCTTTTTGGGCTTTTTCTGATAGACCTCTTTGGCGGGTTTGTCTTTCTTGGTCCCGCCCATCGATGCCGCCGCCCACATCATCAATACCGACGCCGCAAGCCCGCCAACAACATACCAGATCATGCTGACCCCGCCGATCAGTTTGTCGGCCAGCATTTTGGTCATTGCGGGGTTGATGTCACGCAAGGCAGCCGTCAGAACGATCCCGGCCAGCACCATAGCCAGCACCGGTAAAAACATCATCGCCCCATAGAGATTTGCGGACGGGTCCTCCGGTGCAATAGCGACCAACTGCGGCGCAGTGCCGGTCGCGATCCCGGCGGCGATGCCCGTCTGGCCGGACGATTTGACACCGGCTGCGGCCAACTCTTCCGGCTGGCCGACCAAGGCATCTTCATCCGCCAGCGGTTCGGAGGCAATTTCACCCGCCCCGTCAGCGGCTGTAGGCAAAATATCGTCTAACACGGCACCCAGTGAGGTGTCATCGGCCTGCAGCGACAAGTCCAAAAGTCCCGAACCGCTGCCAAAGCTCTCCAGGTTCGCATCTTCATCCAGATTTTCGGACTCTTCGATGCTGCCGGCGCGGGTTTCAGCTTTGGAGTCCTCGGTGAGCTTGTAAGCATCGTCGGTGCCGCTGAGGATATTCAGACCAATCGTGCCGACATTCGTGTCCGCACTGGTTAAATCACCCAATTGGCTCAGCCCGAAACCGCCTTCGCTTTCCTTGGGCTTGATTTCCTCATCTGGGACCAGTTCGATTTCGCCGGTTTCGTCCAGCTTTAAGGCGATTTCGCTGCCGCCGGAGCTGAGATCGAGGCCGACAATTTCCTCTGTCAGCTTGTCGACTTCATCGACCTTGAAAACCGGCTTTCCGGCATCCATATATTGCCGCAATTTACCTTGTTTGATCAATTCCTGAACGGCCGGTTCACTTTTGCGGAGTTTTTCCATTACCTCAGCCATTTTGTAATATGTTGCCGCCATACTTTATGTCCCGATAAGGGTTAATAATATATTATGCCAATACGACATTATAAGCGTGTCAAGAAAGGGTTGCAATTTTTTTTTAACCAAATTATGGGGCGTTTTCGATAAAATAATCCTCAAATCTGAGAAAAATCCCTTTATTTGCGATGAAGTCTTGAGCGAAGGTGTTTTGCTTTGAACTTCAAAGATCGCATTTACAAAATTCCACACACCTCATTCTATATCCCGCTGAGAATGTTGTTGAAAAAGGGGGCGATTCGGGGTAAATAATAGGGCTCAAATGGTCGATATTGAGGTGTCTGCTTGGATGCAGTGCCAAGACAGACCGATAAGACAACCGAAACCGAACGAAAACGTTAAGGAAAACCGAATGCAGTATCAGCCCACAAACAGCACCCCGGCCGAGCCGCATACCCTCATCGCGCCGCGGCTGCAAGTGCCGTATCAACGCACCCGTGAGATGACCCTCGATGACCTGCTGCTGGAAAATCGCATCGTCTTTATGATTGGCGAGATTTCCTATCGAATGGCTACAGAAGTTATTATGAAGCTGCTCTATCTGGACAACCTCAAACGCGGCGTGGAAATCAGCTTATATATTAACTCCCCCGGCGGCAGTGTCGATGACACGATGGCCATTTACGATACGATGCGGTTTATCAACTCGCCGGTGGCGACGTACTGCATCGGGCGGGCACAGTCGGGCGGGGCGGTCATTCTGGCCGCGGGCACCAAAGGCCGTCGCCACGCCCTGCCGCACGCCAAGATTATGCTGCACCAGCCCTGGGGCGGCGTAACCGGACAGGCCGAGGACATTCGCATTCAGGCCGAAGAAATCCTCAAGGCCAAAAAGACCATCAATGACGTGCTGGCCAAACACACCGGACTGACGACCGAAAAACTGGCCGAAGAGACCGAACGCGACAAGTATATGACCGCCGACGAGGCCAAGCAATGGGGCTTGATCGACGATGTGCTGGCCGAGCAGGTCGAAAAAGACAAATCCAAAGACGAAAAGAAATAACCGCACGAGGTAATTTATGGCGTTTCAGAATAATTTGGTTCCGATTGTCATCGAAAAAAGCGGCCGCGGCGAGCGGGCGTATGACATTTATTCGCGGTTGCTCAAAGACCGCATAATCTTCATCGGCGGCGGCGTGGACGACGATGTCGCCAACCTGATCATCGCCCAGATGCTGTTTTTGAGCAACGAAGACAGCGAATCGGACATTCACTTCTACATCAACTCGCCCGGCGGCGTCATTACCGCAGGACTGGCGATTTATGACACGATGCAGTTTTTGCGGTGCGACGTAGCGACCTACTGCGTCGGGCAGGCCGCCAGTATGGGCGCGGTGCTGTTTGCCGGCGGCAAGGCGGGCAAACGCCACATCCTGCCCAACAGCCGTGTGCTGCTGCATCAGCCGCTGCTCAGCGGTACGATGACGGGTCCGGCGACGGACATTGAGATCGAGGCCCGCGAAATCCTGCGGCTGCGGACGCGGCTGTACAGCATTCTGTCGCACCACACCGGAAAGGATGCGGCCAAGATCGAAAAAGACTGCGATCGCAACCTCTGGCTGGAAGCCGATGAATCCGTCGCGTATGGCCTGGCCGACCAGGTGCTGCAAAAAGCGCCCCATGTTGTCAAGCCCAAGA
Organism: Phycisphaerae bacterium; assembly: GCA_041308685.1. GTDB lineage: Bacteria > Planctomycetota > Phycisphaerae > Sedimentisphaerales > Anaerohalosphaeraceae > T3Sed10-213. The sequence goes on along the minus strand of JBFZBE010000260.1, from coordinate 1,974 downwards.
CGGACAACCTTGACGACGACGTCAAATAGCCGACGCCGTCGCTGCCGATACGAAAGGATGCGTCGATGAAACGGTGGTTATGGATACCGGCACTGCTCTGCTGTGCGGCCGGCTGCCGACATGAGGTGGAAACTTCCCTCTGGCAGCAGAACAAAGCCCTCAGTGAGGAAAAGACCGAACTGAAGCTGGCGATCGAGCGCTTGCAGGAAGAAAATTATACCCTGACCGAGCAGGTCAAGACCCTTGCCGGGATGGATCGTACGCTGCGGCTGACGGGGCTGGTCGCTCCGGTCGCCGTCCGCGTTGGGCGCTACAGCGGTTTTTATGACAAGTCCGACCGCGGCAGCGCCAATTGTTTGATGCTGTATCTGACCCCGCTGGATGCCCAGCAGGATGCGATCAAGGCCGCCGGCACGGTACAGGCCGAATTGTGGGATTTATCCGCCGATCCATCCGTCGCTCGGTTGGCAAGCTGGCAGGTGGACGCCGAGGCACTGAAAACCCAATGGGCCAAAACGGTACTGGACAGCTACTACCGCATCCCGCTGCCGCTGGACAACCTTGCTGTGCCGGCGCAAAGGGAGTTGACGCTGCGCGTGCAGTTTACGGATTATCTGACCGGCAGGGTGTTGACCGCTCAGCATCTTCTGGAGCGTAAGGAAACGCCGCGTGTCCAAGACTAAGCACAAACACAAGCACAAAGGCAGCTCCGGCCAATTGGTGTCATTTTTGCCGGATTCCTATCTGGACCGCACCAGCCGTCCGATCTACGCGCTGACCTACCTGCTGGGGTTTATGCTCATTTATGAAGCGGGTACGTTTCTGGTGCATCCGGAGACACTGACCCAGTCGCTGGCACAGCCGCAGGTGCGGGTGGTGGCGTTTGTGTGGGTGCAGAATCTGCTGGAGTTTATCGGTTTCAGCCCGCGCATGACGTGGGTGGCCGCTCCGTTTGTGGTGATTTTTATTTTGTTGGGGCTGCAGATTGCCGGCAAATACAAATGGCAGGTGCGGCTGGGCGATTTTATCCCGATGACGCTGGAGTGTGCGTTTTTGGCCGTGCCGCTGATCGTGCTCAGCTTGCTGCTCAACCGCAACGGCCAAGCCAGCCCGCCGGCCGCGGCGGCCCTCGCGCCGCTCCAGCAGGCGGTCGAACCCCTGGCCCAGCGAATGCTGATGGTCGATATCATCACCGGCATCGGGGCGGGCATCTATGAAGAGTTGATCTTTCGGCTGATTCTTATTACCCTCTTAATGATGCTGTTTCAGGATGCGCTGGGGATGCAGAAAAACAACGCGATTTTTGTCTCCGTCGTGATTTCAGCGGTGCTGTTCAGCGCACACCACCACATCTTTTTCGCCAATGGACGGCTGTTCCGGGGCGATCCGTTCACGACGGGCAAGTTCATCTTCCGCACGCTGGCGGGGGTGTATTTTGCGGCCTTATACGCGGTACGCGGCTTCGGCATCACTGCGGGAACCCACGCCTTTTACAACATTCTGGCGGCCGTCCTCAAAACGCTGGCGTTTATGATCCGCCCAGCATGAAGATTTTAGCCCCAATATCCCAACCCCGTCAGGGTGAAACAAGTGTGTGAGAAAATATTCACCTAAAACAAATTTTGTCTTTAATTTTCTTGCAATACCATTCGGTTTTATGTAAAGTAACCCAACCATGTCGGAACGAGTTCTCCGGCTTTTTTTATTGTTACTGCCTGTCATGGGAGTGATTTAAGATACTAAATTAGACTCAGGGCGATTAGCTCAGTTGGTAGAGCAGCTGACTCTTAATCAGCGGGTCGCAGGTTCAAATCCTGCATCGCCCAATGGACATCATTTGTCTTGTTATCGCATATCGTCGCATCTTGCGGCTTAGTTGCGCATTTACAAACACTTACGCCCGTGTCGTCGCACTCTTCATTCATTGACATTCCGTGAGATTTCGCAGTAGTCTGCAGCGCTTTTTGCAGCGCT
>JBFZBE010000259.1:0-3461 GCA_041308685.1 Phycisphaerae bacterium | reverse complement strand
TCAAAGAAGACGGCATTTTGTTCAGTTGCGACTTTTTCGGTTCGCATCTGGCCAGCGGCAATGTGTTTGTAACCGATGAGCCGCTGACGCTGCGCGGCGCGCGGCGGTATTACGGCGAGATTATGATGCCGTTCCGCAGCATCATCCGCAACAATCTCAAAAAACTGGAATCGCTGGATATGCGTATGATCGCTCCCAGCCACGGGCCGGTTTGGCGACAGCCGCAGTTGATTTTGGACGCCTACCGTCAGTGGGTGGATGACGCCGCCATTCGCAATCATGTGGTGGTTGCGTATGTATCGATGCACGACAGCACCAAGAAGATGACCGATTATTTTGTCGATGCCCTGATGGATCGCGGCGTGGGTGTAACGCAGTATAATCTGACCACGGCGGATATCGGCGAGATGGTCATTGAACTGGTCGATGCGGCGACGCTGATTCTCGGTTGTCCGACCGTCATGGTTGGGGCGCACCCGAAGGCGATGTATGCAGCGGCACTGGTCAATGCACTGCGGCCCAAGCTGCGGCATTTGGGCATCGTCGGTTCGTTCGGCTGGGGCAGCAAAATGGTCGAACAGCTCGGCGGCCTTTTGACCAACTTAAAGGCCGAGGTGTTCGAACCGGTGCTGTCCAAGGGGATGGCCAAGGATGAGGTCTATATGAAGCTAGATGAATTGGCTGATAAAATTGCACAAAAGCACAAAGACCTTGGACTGATGTAATTGACGAATGACGAATGACGATTGACTATTTTGGTTGAATACCGGTAATACGACAGAAGAAAACTCTATTGAAAGGGATTAAAATGGCGGCGAAAAATGAAATTTATAAATGCGGATTGTGCGGCAATATCGTGGCTGTGCTGCATGGCGGCGACGGCGAATTGGTTTGCTGCGGCGAGAAGATGAAAAAGCTGGTCGAAAACACCACCGACGCGGCCAAAGAAAAGCACGTTCCCGTGATTGAAAAACTCGACGGCGGCGGCTACAAGGTCAAGGTCGGCAGCGTTACCCATCCGATGGAAGAAAAGCACTACATCGAGTGGATCGAGCTGATCGCCGACGGCAAATCGTATCGGCAGTTTTTGGCCCCCGGCCAGGCGCCGGAAGCGACGTTCTGCTGCATCAAGGCCGAGAAGGTGATTGCGCGGGAGTATTGCAATCTGCATGGGTTGTGGAAAGCGTAAAAACAGAAGTCAGAAGACAGAATAAAAGGAATTTTTTATGATAAGCAAAAAGATTGAAAAGGCGTTTAACGGACAGATCAACGCCGAGACGTATTCATCTTACCTGTATTGGTCGATGTCCTCGGCGCTGATGGAAATGAACCTGCCGGGGTTTGCCAACTGGATGCGGGTGCAGGCGCTGGAGGAAATGACCCACGCCGAGAAGTTTTTCAACTACACCATCGAGCGCGGCGGGCGGGTCAATCTGGCGGCCATCGAAGGCCCGCAGACCGACTGGAAGGACATTGAGGCGATTTTCAAGAATGTTCAGTCGCACGAGGCGCATGTAACCGGCTTGATCAACGGGCTGATGGACTTGGCGCTGGCCGAAAAAGACCACGCCGGAGCGATGTTTTTGCAGTGGTTTGTCAACGAGCAGGTCGAAGAAGAAGCCAATGCGGCGGAAATTCTTGGCAAGCTCAAGGTCGCCGGAACAACCTCGGCGGCGCTGTATATGCTCGACAAAGAAATGGCGACGCGCGTCTTTACGCCGCCGGTCGCCGGACAGCAAACCTAAGGGATTGTAACGACATAAAATGATTCATTTTTTAGACAGGATTAACGGGATTTACAGGACAAAAGTTTTATCCACAGATTACACAGATCAAAAAGAGTTTAACCACGATGAGAATAAAGAAAATTTTGAATTGACTAAAAATTCCTGTTAAATCCTGTGAATCCTGTCTAAAAAATCTGTGAAAATCTGCGAAATCTGTGGATAAAAAAATGGTGTGTGTGTTTGTCGTGGAAAGAGCCAACTTAATTATTTACAGTTCCTAAACACAGGAGAATGGTATGGCAATTGCATTCAACGCGGACGAAATTTTTGAAATGGCCGAGCAGATCGAACGTAACGGCGCTAAGTTCTACCGTGAGGCCGCCGGCAAGGCCGCCGACAAGGCCATTAAGACGATGCTGACGGAAATGGCCGCGATGGAAGACGGCCACCAGAAGACCTTTGCCCAGATGCGCAAAGAACTGACCGCCGCCGAAAAAGAGCCGACGACCTACGACCCGCAGAATGAAGTGGCGATGTATCTGCGGACGATGGCCGATTTTCACGGCACTGAAGGCAAGGCCGGCCCAAATGACAAATTGACCGGCAAGGAATCGATGGAAGAAGTGCTGCGGATCGCCCTGCAGGCCGAAAAGAACTCCATCGCGTTCTATGTGGGCATCAAGGACTTGGTGCCGGGCAAGTCCGCCAAGGATAAGATACACGGCATCATCATTGAAGAGATGACGCATGTATCGACCTTGGGCGCAAAACTGCAGGCGCTGAAATAAAGAGAAACCACAGATTGCACAGATTTCACAGAATAGTTCTTAGTTCGTAGTTCTTAGTTTTGAGTTAAACTAAAAATTCATAGCTCACAACTGAAAACTTATGAAATCTGTGGTTTCATTAATAGACTCTTATGGCCAATAGTTCGACTAAGACGACAACCCTGCTGCGCAAGCAGCCGGTGATGCGCAAGGTGCTGCTGGGGCTTATTCCCTGTGCAGCCGGCAGCGTGTACTACTTTGGCTGGCGATCGCTGGCGATGGTGCTGTTTTGTTGCGCTGTGGGTTTTTTGACGGAGTGGCTGTTCTGCCGAATGCGCAAAGAGCCGGTCAGCGAGGCGGTATTTGTAACCAGTGTGCTGTTTGCACTGGTTATGCCCCCGGGGGTCGGCTGGCATGTACTGGTCATCGGTACGGTGTTCGGGGTGGCGTTTTCTAAGGAGGTCTTCGGCGGATTCGGACGCAATGTGTTCAATCCGGCGATGGCGGGTCGGTGTTTTGTCTATATCTGTTTTCCGGTGGCGCTGACGGGCGTCTGGCAGCCGGCGGCGACAGAGCGGTGGGGGGCGCTGGATCGCTGGACGACGGCGGTTGCCGACGACGGCGCAGCGGCCGTAACCAGCGCAACGCCGTTGGCGCTGATGAAGGCCGGACAAATCGATTTGACCTACGATAAAACCGCAGCAAGAGAAGTTCCCTTCACGCTGGCCGACGGGCAGAAATTGGCCGTGTACAATCGCGCTTTCTATAAGATGCTGTTTGTCGGCAATATCAGCGGCACGATGGGCGTGACCAGCGCCTTATTGATTCTGATCGGCGGGGTGTATTTGTTCTGGACGAAAACAGCCAGCCGCACGACGATCTTGTCGGTGATTATCCCCTATGCGGTGCTGAACTTTGTGCTGTACCGGCTGGGCGTTCGGCCTATTGAAGGTGCGATGCCAGCGCT
>JBFZBE010000258.1:0-4657 GCA_041308685.1 Phycisphaerae bacterium | reverse complement strand
GTCGGCGGCGTGCTGATCTTTTATAAGTTCAAGCATCATCTTGTTGAGCAGGCCCACATTGGTGAGGCGGCGGCCGGGAATGTCAGGCAGGCGGTCGGATACGTCGGGGCGGCGATGATTTTGCTGACGGGGCTGTGGGTACTGTATCGGGCGGTGAACCTCAAGCGCATCCATTACGAGGTCAGCGCCGATCGGATCGAGTTTGGCCGGGGGATTTTCAGCCGCAAAATCGACAATCTCGATGTGTTTCGCATCGTCGATATCAAACTGCATCGCTCGCTGCTGGATTGTCTGACCGGCGTCGGTTCGGTAACGCTGGTAACGCGCGACCAGACCGACCCGACGTTTATCTTTGAAAAAGTCAAAAACCCAAAAGCCCTGTACGATGTGATCAAAAAGTCCTCGCTGACTGCCGACCGCAAACAGGGCGTAGTGCACCTGGAATAGCAATAGGTCTGAGAATGCTGAATTGTAAGTAAAAAGGCAAAAGTAAAAAGGTAAAATGACAGGGAAAAAGGTAAAACGTAAAGGATGCTGCTCAAAGCATTCGCTTTGTCGCTGGCTCGGCTCTTGTTTAATGAAAAGTCGCCCGGCACCCGATGCGCTACAGGCCTGTCAATTTTTACTTTTACCTTGTATTTTTGCCTTTTTCTTTTTGCCTTTTGCCTTTCAATTTGTTTTATACACCAAATAGATTTACTGTAACGGATAGCCAAAGCAGGTTTTTTATGGAACGCACCGACAATCTGAACATACGCGGTTTTAAGCCGCTGGTGACACCCGAGCGGGTCAAAGAGCTTTTTCCGGAGACCGAATCGGCCGCGGCGCTGGTCGCTCAAAGCCGCCGACAGACACAGGACATCCTTGTGCGCAGCGACCGTCGGCGGCTGGCGATTGTCGGCCCGTGCAGTCTGCACGACGAGGACGCCACGCTGGACTATGCCCGCCGCCTGCACAAACTCCAGCAGGACATTGCCGACCAGGTGCTGGTCGTGATGCGGGCCTACTTTGAAAAACCCCGCACCACGCTGGGCTGGAAGGGGATGCTCTACGATCCGCATCTGGACGGCTCGTACGATATTGAAAACGGCCTGGCCACCAGCCGCAAGCTCCTGCTGGCGATCGCCGAGATCGGCCTGCCGACGGCCACCGAGTTTCTGGACCCCATCGTGCCGCAGTATCTGGCCGATCTGGTCAGTTGGGCGGCCATCGGCGCACGCACCACCGAATCGCAAATTCACCGTCAAATGGCCAGCGGCCTGTCGATGCCCATCGGTTTCAAGAACGCCACCGACGGCAATCTGGCGATTCCGATGGATGCGATTAAATCCGCTCAAAGCCCGCATTCGTTCTTGGGTATCGATCATCGGGGGCAGGTCATTGTCGCCGAGACCAAAGGCAACCGCTACGGCCATCTGGTGATGCGCGGCGGAACCGACGGCCCCAACTTTGCCAGCGAATACGTCGCCTTCGCCGAGGTGCTGCTGAAAAAAGCGCACATCCCGACGGGCTAGGTCATCGATTGCAGCCACGCCAACTCGCACAAAAACCACAAGCGTCAGCGCGAAGCGCTGCTGGATATCGCCGATCAAATTCGCACGGGCAACAACAGCATTGCCGGCATTATGCTGGAGAGCTTTATCAGCGAAGGCAAGCAGAGCATCGGCGCCGCCGGTGTGCTCAAATACGGCGTGTCGCTGACCGATTCGTGCATCGGCTGGGATGAGACCGAAGAGCTGCTGCGCACGCTGGCCGAGGCAAACCGGGGATAGTTGACGCCGCACGATGCTTGACCTGCTCAAACAACTCATTGCCGCAGCGCCGACGGCCAACAACGGCGAATCGAAGGCCGCACAGGCGCTGGCGGATTTTTTCAATGCACACGGCATTAAAACCGAACTGGATACCTGGGATGACCGCCATGCCAATGTTGTTGCGCATCTAAAGTCCGGCCATTGCACCGCGCCGCTTCTGCTGGCGGCACACATTGATGTAGTGCCGGCCGACGCCGAGCAATGGACCACCCCGCCGTTTGCAGCGTCGGAAAAAGACGGCAAGCTCTATGGCCGCGGCGCAACGGATATGCTTGGCGCGATCGCGGCGGCAGCGGCGGCGATGGCTCAGGCCGCAGCAAACCCGCAGACATTGCCGTGCGATATTATTCTGGCCGCTCTGGCCGGCGAGGAAACCGACAGTTGCGGCGCAAAACGCTTTGTCCGGCAGTATCGGCAGCGCTTTGCCGATCCGATCGGCGTGATCGTGCCGGAGCCGACGGCGCTGAAACCGCTGCGGGCGCATCGCGGGCTGCTGTGGCTGCGGATCACCGCACACGGACGCACGGCGCACGGCTCGATGCCGCACTTGGGCGTCAACGCTATTCTCAAGATCAACGCCCTGCTCAATCGGCTGGGCGGCGTTACGATCCCGCATACGCCCCATCCGCTGCTGGGCAGTTGCTCGCTCAGCGCCAACCGCATCGCCGGCGGCAGCGGCGTCAACATCGTGCCGGATGTGTGCACGCTCGATATCGACATCCGCACATTGCCCGGTCAATCGACAGAAATGATTATCGGCTGGATGCAGAACATCCTCAACGAGCTGGCAGAAAAAGACCAGGCCTTCAAGGCGGATATTGCGATCCTGCGTCAGTGCGACGCGATGGAAACACCGGCCGAGGAGCCGTTTGTGCGGGCGGTCTGTCAGGCCGTCGGCCAGACCGAGGCCGGCGCGGTCGGCTTTACCACCGATGCGCCGTTTTTTGCGCCATTAGGGCCGGTGGTGATCTTCGGCCCCGGCGACCCGCAGCAATGCCACAAGCCGGACGAATGGATCGCCATTGACGCACTGCACCGCGCCAAAGACGCCTACGCGAAGATTTTCAGATCTTTGGGGTGTATTGCGGTAAATGGATAGCCAGAGATGAAAGTTGCTGCCTGCCAAACTCTTGATTGAACTACGAACTAAGAACTACAAACTAAGGGATTGTAACGAAATAAAAGGATGCATTGACGAAACGTTTTTTTAGACTGTATAAACCGGATTTACAGGATAAAGGGTTTTACCACGAAGCACACGAAGAGCACGAAGATAAGAATGAAAAAATTTTGAGTTGTGAATTATGAATTTTGATTTGACTAAAAAATCCTATTAATCTTGTCTGAAAAAATCAGTGAAATCAGCGTAATCAGCGTTTCTATTTTTTGTTTAATTTACAATATCCAATTTACGATTTTAAGTTCGTGTAGTCCGCTTCGGGAAACAGCAGGCACATACTGAACGCATCCTGGAACCGCAGTTGGTGGGCGATCTCCAGATAGGTCGTGTGCCGTGCGATGTGTGCGGCCAGTTGACGGGCGTGGCGGCTGGTTAAGACCATGATCGCCCCGGCGCCGGCGGCGTTGCCGATGAAGCGAATGCGATCGACACCCGGCCCCGGCAATAGACCCACGCGCACCGCGCTTTCACGTTTGATGTAATTGCCGAACGCCCCGGCAAGCAGAATCCGCGTCAGCTTGTCCTCCTGCAGTTCGGCCTCCATACACAGCAGTTGAACACCCGCGCGGATCGCGGCCTTAGCCAACTGGAACTGGCGAATGTCTTTTTGATTGAGCAGAACAACATCTTTAGCGCTGGGCTGAGAGAACACAAACGCCGGCTGATTGTCATACGTCGTCAGACGCGCGGCGACGGCTTTTTTCAGCGGCGGATAGATCGCCTCCGGCTCGACAAAACGCCCCGTCGTATCGATCACGCCTAAATCCAGCAGCACCGCGACCGCATCGATCAATCCGCTGCCGCAGATCGTCCGCGCCGCCGTGCCGCCGATGACGTCAATGTCAATATCCGTTTCATTGATCAGCACCCGCTGAATCGCGCCGTCCTGAGCCGGCGAGCCAAAGGCAATGCCCGCCCCTTCCAGCGCCGGGCCGGCGGCACAACTGGCCGACCAGAGCTTATCGCCGACGCCCAGAACGATCTCGCCGTTGGTGCCGATATCGACGACCATCGTGGGCGCATCGATCTTGTCCATCCCGCCGGCCAGAGCCGCCGCGACCGTGTCCGAACCGACAAAGCCGGCAATGTTCTCGATCGTATGGAGCTGTCCGCAGGGGTTGATCATCAGCGACATTGCAACGGCATTGGTGTCGCAGGCATCCAGCGCATAGGCGTGGTAAGGAGCTTGCCCCAACTGCTCGACCGGCAGCCGCAGCAGCAGATGATTCATCGTCGTATTGCCGGCGGCGACGACCTCATAGATCGCCGTGCGCGGGATATTGGCCGATGCGGCCGCCTGGCCGATGAGCTTGTCCAGTCCGCCGAGAATGGCCTGCTGCAATGTGATCGCACCCGCGTCGGTCGAGGCCACATGAATGCGGCTGATGACATCCGCCCCGTAGCGCGCCTGCGGGTTGCCGCAGGAGGCCACGCCGGCGGTCTTGCCGGTTTTCAGATCGATCAGCGTCGCAACCACCGTGGTCGTGCCGATATCGACGGCCACGCCGTACAACAGCGCCGTCGTATCGTCCGGCTCAAAGCCGGCCAGACGAAAGCAGGACTTGGTCTTGTCATGCGCAGCGCAGGGCGTTTCAAACAGCACCGCCGTAGCGCCGCCGGCCGCCGCACGACCCACCGCTTCAAGGGCGTTTCGCTGGGCGTC
>JBFZBE010000257.1:0-2868 GCA_041308685.1 Phycisphaerae bacterium | reverse complement strand
GGCAGTATCCGCGCCTGCTCCGGCGTCAGCCACAGCGGGAAGTTGCCCGCGTAATGCTCGATCAGGATGCCCATAAACCGCTCAAGCGACCCCAAAATCGCCCGATGGATCATCACCGGCGTTTTGTCGGTGTTGTCCGGCGCGGTATAGGTCAGTTCAAACCGCATCGGCATCGAGAAGTCCAACTGAATCGTGCCGAGCTGCCATGACCGGCCAAGACAATCCTTGATGTGGAAATCAATCTTCGGGCCGTAGAACGCCCCGTCGCCTTCGTTGATCTGGAAGGGCAGGCCCTTGTGCTCCAGCGCGCCGTGCAGGGCGTTGGTCGCGATCTCCCAAATCTCATCGGAGCCGATGTGCTTGTCCGGCTTGGTCGAAAGCTCGATCTGATAATCGGTAAAGCCGAAGGCCGCGTACAACTCCTGCACCAGGTTGATCACGCCGATAATCTCCGGCTCGATCTGCTCGGGCATACAGAAGATATGCGCATCGTCCTGTGTAAACTGCCGCACCCGCACCAACCCGTGCATCTGCCCGCTGGCCTCATACCGATGCACCAGCCCCAGCTCGGCCACCCGCATCGGAAACTCCTTGTACGAATGCTTGTTGGAGTTGTACACCAACAGTCCGCCGGGGCAGTTCATGGGCTTAACCGCATAGGTCGTCTCATCGACCGTGGTAAAGTACATATTCTCTTTGTAGTTGTCCCAATGCCCGCTGCGATGCCACAGCGACTCGTTGAGAATGATCGGCGTTTTGATCTCGACGTAGCCGTACTTCTGATGCACGCTGCGCCAGTAATCGATAATACTGTTCCAGACGACCATCCCTTTGGGATGCAGGAACGCAAAGCCCGGCCCTTCCTCATGAAAACTGAACAGCTCCATCTGCTTGCCGATGACGCGGTGGTCGCGCTTCTTGGCCTCTTCCAGCCGAAAAAGGTATTCATCCAGTTCTTTTTTGTTCCGCCAGCAGGTTCCATAGACCCGCTGAAGCATTTTTTGCGAGGCGTCCCCGTGCCAGTACGCGCCGGCGACGGACATGATCTTGAAGGCCTTGGCGTCGATGCTGCCGGTGCGCGGGATATGCGGCCCGCGGCAGAGGTCTTCAAATCCGTTTTCGCCGTGCCGGTAAAAGCTCAGCACCTCGCCGGCGGCGTTTTTGATGTTGTCCAGCTTGTACACATCGCCGGCCATCTTGGCTGTCGCCTCGCCGCGGTTCATCTCGATCCGATACACCGGTACGTCGGCGGCGATAATGTCGCGCATCTTCTGCTCGATGCATTCAAAATCCTCCGGCCGGATCGTTACATCCAGGTCGATGTCATAATAGAAGCCGTCGGCCACCGTCGGGCCATAGACCAGCTTGGCCTTAGGCCACAGCGTACAGATCGCCTCGGCCATGATATGCGCACAGCTATGCCGCAGGATGTCCAGCCCTGCGTCGTCTTTGGTCGTGATGACGACCAGTTTGGCATGATTGAAGACAGGGGTCGATAAATCCACCAGCCGCCCATCCAGCATCGCCGCGACCGCCGCCTTGGCCAGCCCCGGACCAATCTGCCGGATGAACTCCAGCACGGACGCGCCATCAGCGCCATCAAGGCACTTGCCGTCCGGAAGTTGAACATTTGCCATTAGTTACATCATCCACTTTAGGTAAGGCCGCCCCGCACAGAGCCGCCGATTGACAGAGCATACCCGATAGTAACAAAAAAATCAATATACTCCAAAATCCCATTAATGTCAAGCCATATAATCCAAAATCAAAGCTATGTGTGTGAAAATTTTTTCTGGCGTTTGTAACTCATTCATTGAACAATGGATAGATTTTTTTGGCCCACTGCGCGGGCTAAAAAAAGGGGGGGGGTGCTTGTAATCTCCGCCCTTACGGGTAGGGTTGCATCATTGCGCCCCTTCTAGGGGCTTTTGAAAAGAGTACAATAAAGATGCTTACACACGCAATGCTTCTGTTTTGTTTTTGGGCTTGCAGGTCTGGGGCGGATTGCGTATAACTTGATCGTTGGAAAACGTGAGTTATTTTTTTCGACAAAGCGAAAGGATATACGATGAACGGATTGATGGTCGGCGATGTGCCGACGCTCAATATTATGGCCACATGCCTGCCGGAGGCGTGGGAAAAGGCGGTGGTGGCGGTCTGGGACAATGGATTGCCCGTCAAAACCCAGTACGACAAGCCCGACGACCCGCCCAGCCGCGATGCGACGGTGATGATTACCGTGACCAGCCCTTTCAACGAACCGCGGATTCACAAGAACTTCCCCGGCGGCCCTGAAGAACTGGAGGCCTACCGGCAGGAGGTGGTGGACGGCATTCACGACCACTGGATCGACCCGGCAGCGGGTAAATGGACGTACACCTATCACGAGCGGCTGTTCGCCTATACGCCGGTGGAAAACCTCCGCGACGCCAAAACACCCAAGCCGTTTGCGCGGGTCAATCAGGTCGATTACATCGTTGAATCGCTGGCCGGCTGCGACCACACCCGCCGAGCGCAGGCAATCACCTGGATGCCGACTGCCGACCCGCAGACGGACGACCCGCCGTGTTTGCAGCGCATCTGGTGTCGGCTGGGCAAGGGCGACAAAGGCGATTTTGTGCTGAATATGAACACCCACTGGCGCAGCCGCGACTTGTACAAGGCGTGGTTTATGAACGCTTATGCGCTGACGGATTTGCAGGCGACGATGGCCGCCAAAATCGCGGCGAAAATCGGCAAACCGGTTCGTGTCGGGCGGTATGTGGATATCAGCGATTCGCTTCATATCTACGGGTCGTATTTTCATGATGCCAAAGCCGAGGTGGAAAAGATGAGGAAGTCGTCCTTTTCCGAGCGGGCCTGGGAAAG
>JBFZBE010000256.1:0-4037 GCA_041308685.1 Phycisphaerae bacterium | reverse complement strand
GTATTGCAAGATCAGGTTGTAATAGACCAATAATCCGATGGGCAGGGGTTTGTAGGCCGTTATCTGGGCGATCAGGTCGAGGGCTTTGCGCGGGGTCATTCCGGCCTGCAGGGCGCGGACGTCGGCCTTCTGAATGGTCGGCCCGTCGGCGACCGGGTCGGAAAACGGGATGCCCAGCTCCAAAATATCCGCCCCCGCGTCGATCGCGGATTTAATGATCGTCAAGCTGGTCTGTGCGTCCGGGTCGCCGATGACAAAAAACGGAATCAGCGCCGCACGGTTGAGTTTGCCGAACACTTCTTGATATTGTCCCATAGTTGCCTCGATTATAATCTCAGCCGAAGGGCTGTCCTCACTTTTGACTTTTTACTTTTACCTTTTAACTTTTCATCGGTCTGTGTTGTTCGACGATGCCGATGTCTTTGTCGCCGCGGCCGGACAGGTTCACGACGGCGATTTTTTCTTTTGGCCATTTGCCTTTTTGCTGAATCAGGTACGCCAGGGCGTGCGAACTTTCCAACGCGGGCAGGATACCCTCCAGCCGCGTCAAAAGGCCGAAGGCGTCCAGCACTTCTTCATCGGTTACGGCCGCATAACTTGCCCGTCCGATGTCTTTGAGGTGCGCATGTTCGGGCCCGACGCCGGGGTAGTCCAGTCCGGCCGAGATGCACTCGGTGTCGTGGATTTGGCCGTTTTCATCCTGCATCACATACGTCCGCGCCCCATGCAGCACGCCGGGCGTGCCGACGTTCAGCGTCGCGCAGTGATGGCCGGTGTCCAGCCCTTTGCCGCCGCCCTCGACGCCGACCAGCCGCACGGCCGCATCATCCAAGAAGCCCGAAAAGATGCCGATGGCATTCGAACCGCCGCCGACGCAGGCGGTTACCACATCCGGCAGCCGTCCCATCTGCTCCAGACACTGCCGCCGGGCTTCGTCGCCGATGACGGATTGAAAATGCCGCACGATCATCGGGAACGGGTGCGGCCCGCCGGCGGTGCCGAAGACGTAGAAGGTGTCCTCGATGTTGGCCGTCCAGTAGCGCAGGGCTTCATTGATCGCGTCCTTGAGCGTGCAGGTCCCGCCGGAAACGGGGATGACCTCGGCGCCCAGCAGCTTCATTTTATGCACGTTGACATTCTGGCGGGCGACATCGACGCTGCCCATAAAAATCTTGGTCTCAAACCCAAACAGTGCCCCGGCCATCGCGGTCGCCAGCCCGTGCTGGCCGGCGCCGGTCTCGGCGATGATCCTCTGTTTGCCCATATACTTGGCCAGCAGCCCCTGTCCGAGGGCGTTGTTGGTCTTGTGGGCGCCGCCGTGCAGCAGGTCTTCGCGTTTCAGCCAGACCTGAAAGCCGACATAATCGCTGAATCGTTTGGCGTGATACAGCGGCGTCGGCCGTCCGGCGTAATGGGTCAGCAGCTCACCCAGTTCGGCGACAAAGCGTGGGTCGTTCTGAAAACATAAAAACGCCGCCTCGATCTGTTCGATGGCCGGAATCAGCACCTCCGGCACATAGAAGCCGCCGTATTGTCCATATCGTCCTTTGTGTTTCATACGTTTGCTTTCAGTCCTGTGGTGTGTCGAATCACGTCAAACAGCCGACGCATTTTTTCGTGGTCTTTTTTGCCCGGAGACAACTCGATGCCGCTGCAGATATCAATGCCATAGACGCCGGTTCCGATGGCCTCGGCGACGTTGTCAGGCGTGATGCCGCCGGCCAGAAAGATGCGTTTGGGCAGGCCTTTGATCAGCGACCAGTCGAAGGTTTTGCCTGTGCCGCCGTAGGCATCGGATGAAAAAGCGTCCAGAAGCACCGCATAGGTGTAGTACGATTTGGCATCCTGAATATCCTGTTCGCTTTTGACGCGGACGGCCTTGATCGTGCGGATGTTGGAAAAATGCACCTTACTGCAAAATTCCGGCGTCTCATCGCCGTGCAGTTGAATCCAGTTCAGATAGCCGCTCTCGGCGACGGCCTTGATCTGCTCCAGCGGGGCGTTGACGAATACGCCGACGTTGTCGATAAACGTCGGCAGTTTGCGGATGATGCCGATGGCGACCTCCGGACGAACAAACCGCGGACTTTGCGGGCAGAAGTTAAAGCCCAGCATATCGGCGCCCATCTCAAAGGCCGCCTGCGCATCCTCGATGTTCGTTATGCCGCAAATCTTGACTTTGATGTTGATAATCATAATTAAGTTCTTAGTTCTTAGTTCTTAGTTCATAGAAACCGCAACCGCGGATTATGCGGATTTCACTGATTATTTTTATGTTAAAAGTCAAAAGTGTCGAATTTTATAATTCACAACTCAATATTTTCTTCATTCTACATTCTTAATTCTTCATTTATCTGTGTAAATCTGTGAAATCTGTGGATTCATCTTTCGTTATCCATTACTCAATTTCACCAGTTTTTCAAGGCAGTCCATCGCTTTGCCGGAGGCGATCGCCTGGTCGGCCTTTTCGATGCCCTCGACAAAATCTTTGGCCAGACCGGCGACTATTATAGCCGCCGCGGCGTTCAAAAGCACGATATCTTTTTTGGCCCCGTGTTCCTGCCCGCTCAGCACCGCCCGCACGATGGCCGCGTTTGCGACCGCATCTCCGCCGGCCAGTTCGCCGAAATCGGCCAGCCGAATGCCGTATTCGGTCGGATCGAGCTTTTCTTCGCGGATCAAGCCGTCCTTCAAATGCAGGATGCGCGTCGGCCCCATCGTGCTGATCTCGTCCAGGCCGTTGCTGTGGACGACCATCGCCCGCTGCAAGCCCAGCTGTTTGAGGGTTTCGGCGATGCGCGGCATCAGCGCCGCGTCCGAAACGCCCATCACCTGCGCCGGCACGCGGGCGGGGTTGGCCAGCGGCCCCAGGATGTTGAACGCCGTGCGAAAGTCCAAGCTCTGCCGCACCGGTTGGACGTGCTTCATCGCCGGGTGAAACTTGGGGGCGAACATAAAGCCGATGTGCGCCTGTTCGATGCACTCGGCCACACGCTCCGGCCCCGGTGCAACATTGACCCCCAGCGCCGTCAGCACGTCCGCCGAGCCGCACGCGCTGGTGATGCCCCGGTTGCCGTGCTTGGCCACATATGCCCCAGCGCCGGCGGCCACAAACGCAGCGGCCGTGGAGATATTGAAGGTCTTCATCGCCGCACCGCCTGTGCCGCAGGTATCGATCAGGGGCGATACGCTGACGTTGACCGGAACAGCATGTTTGCGCAGTGAGGTCGCCAGTCCGGCGATCTCCGAAACCGCCGCCTTTTTGACCCGCATCGCCGCCAGAAACGCCGCGATCTGCACCTCGGCGACGCCGCCTTCAAAGATGACATCCAGCAGCGCCTCGGCCTGCTCAAATGTCATATCGCGGCCTTCCAGAATCACTTCCAGGTACTCGGTTATTTTGGCCATAAAACACCTCAGGGATTTAATAGCTGCCAGCCACCAGTTCCCAGCGGCCAGCAACAATAGCTGGAAGCTGGTTGCTGGAAGCTGGCATCTTAGCTCGTTTTAAGTTTTCTTGGCAATCCGCAGCACATTCTCAATGATCTTTCCCCCCGTCGGCGTCAGGATGCTTTCGGGATGGAACTGCACGCCGTAAACCGGCAGCGATGTGTGCTGGATGCCCATCACGATCGTTTCAAATTCGGCGGTCTGACGCAGGCAGGGCGGCAGCATAGTCGCGCACAAGCTGTGATAGCGGCCGGTTTGCAGCGGGTTTTCCAGTCCCTCAAAAACGCCTGTGCCGTCGTGGGTGATGCGCGAGGGTTTTCCGTGCATCACCTCCGGCGCATGGCCGACTGTGCCGCCGAAATACTGCACCAATGCCTGATGCCCCAGACAGACGCCAAACACACACAGCTTGTCATGGAAATAATCAATTGCCTCCAGCGTAACGCCCGCCGTCGAAGGGCATCCCGGCCCCGGCGACAATATCAGCAGGTCGGGCTTGAATTCTCCGGCGGCCTTTTTCAGCTCAGCCAGCGGCGTATCGGCGCGATAGACCTTGGTCGGGCATTTACGTTTGGCAAACTCATCGA
>JBFZBE010000255.1:0-10398 GCA_041308685.1 Phycisphaerae bacterium | reverse complement strand
TACGGTCGTCGGTCAGGCGATGCAGGCGGCTGGAATACTGGCCGATGAGGGAATTGATGTTACGGTGGTCAATGCGCGTTTTTCCAAGCCGCTGGATGAAGCGATGCTGGATTGGTTTCGTCTGGGCAAAACCGTCATTACACTGGAAGACCATAGCATCGCCGGCGGGTTCGGAGCGGCGCTGCTGGAACTGGCCGCACAGAAAGCGCACGAGTTGGACGACCAGCGGCTGCGCGACGGGCTGGGCAAGGCGATTCTGCTGGGCGGCCAGGATGATTATCTGCCGGCGGCGACACGCACTAAGCAGCTTCAGTGGATGCGGATCAGCGCCGATCAAATCGCAAACACCGTCAGAGCTATCACCCTGAATAAAGCTCAAATGTGAACTTTATCCGGGCCAATGGAATAGAGGGATAAGATATGCAAAAGCCAAAATTGATTGTCTTCGGCGATTTGCGTCGGCCTCACGCGCGGGAGGCGATGGATCAATTTTTATGTTTTGCGATGGAACGCGCCGAGCTGATCGGCAATTGTCTGGAGGCCGGATGCGAGCCGAATGAGCTGCGCGAGGCCGATTTTGCGGTCGTATTCGGCGGCGACGGGACGATTCTGGGGGCGGCACGCGCGTTGTGCCAGACCAGCGTGCCGGTGGTCGGAGTCAATGTCGGCAACTTGGGGTTTTTGGCCGAGTTCAGCATTGAGGAGTTAATCGACCAATTTGACCGTATAATCAGCGGTCAGGCCGTGATTGAAAAACGGATGATTTTGCATTGCGATATTGTCCGTCAGGATAAGGAGATTTTTTCCTATACTGCTGTCAATGATGCGGTCATTACAGCAGGGCCGCCGTTTAATATGCTGGAACTGAAATTGAGCGTGCAGGGGCAAAAACTGGCCGTCTGTATCGGCGATGGGCTGATTGTATCAACCCCGACCGGTTCTACGGCGTATAATATGTCTGCGGGCGGGCCTATATTGTCGGCCAATTTGTCGGCAATTGTGGTTACCCCCGTCTGTCCGCACTCGCTGAGCTTTCGTCCGATCGTGCTGAACGCCGAGCATCAATTGCGGATCGAACCGTTGCGGGTCAACGAACAAACAACCCTGCTGCTGGACGGGCAAATGCAGCAGCGGCTGTTGAAAAATGATGTCGTGGCCATTCGCAGGCATCCGGGGCAATTTTTGGTGGTCAACAATCCCTTGCGGACGCAGTGGGATACGCTGGCCACCAAGCTGCATTGGGCGCAAAAACCCCGTTATTCGCAGCGATCGCCCGAACAGAACGCCTGAACGACCACAGAAAGGGTTTGTCTATGAAATCGCTATCTATTTTAATCGGCGTACTTGTGCCGGCGGCCTGCGTGCTGGCGGTGCAAAATCCGAATGTTTCTTCACCGGTCGGGTCGGCGACAACGCCGCCCAGCGCCAATCGCAGTGGGCTGATCAGTCGGCCTTCGCCTACCGCCTACAACAGCAACGATATCGTTACCGGAAATGTCGGCGGGATGTATCATTTTCGAGGGGTAGTTCCTTACAGTTCCAGTTACTACACAAGGTCTAACTCCTATAGTTCTGTGGACGACTTCCTGCGGCGCAGCTATGACCCCCTGAATGCCAATCGTTCTTCCAATCCATACCCTACATATTATGATATGCGGCGTACCGCCGTCAATCCCAGCATTCGCGCGGATGGGAGCGGACTGTTTTCACCGCAGATCACCCTGCAAGGGCAAAATGATCCGTATATTCCGCCGATGCTGCCGCAAATCAACCATACACAGTACAGCCGTCAGCGTCCGCTTTCGATGAGCGCCAGCGAACTGGAACAGATGATGGCACGGCAGATGGAGGTGCGCCGCCAAACGGACAAAACACGGCAACCCATCGAGCCCACAGAAGCCATTAATGAAACCAATGCCGACAAATCGCTGTTCTTTCAAGAGTATCTAAAGCCGTTCGAGCCGTCCGACCAAACGCCGGAAACGCCCGCCACCGAACAGCCGCAGCCGGATGAGCAGCAGCCCCAAACCATCGAAAATCAGCCCAAACCCAAGCCGGAGAATCCACGGCGGGATCCGCTGCTGCAGCAACTGCTTGATGAGGCGGAGGCCAAAGAAGATTTGCCGCGTGAGCTGTCCGAGACCGACAAGGCACAAGCGGCGGCGCTGTTGAGCAAGTACAAGACGTTCGAAAATCTGGCGGCGGCGCGCGTGGCGGAGTATATGGCCGAGGGTGAAAAAATGCTTCGCGAAGGGCGGTTTTACAAAGCGGCCGATATGTTCGCACTGGCCAATCTGTGGGATCCGGACGCCGCCAAGCCGTATGTCGGTCAGGCGTTTTCGCTGTTTGCCGCCGGCGAGTATATGAGCAGTGCGTTTTATTTGAGCCAGGCGATTTTGCGCAATGCCGCCGTGGCGTCGCATCCGGTTGATCTGGCCAAGCTGGTCGGGGACCGCGACGTGTATGAAACCCGTCTTTTGGAAATGACGACATGGCAGCAGAAAAGCGGTTCTGGCGAGCTGGCGTTTATGATGGCTTATGTGCTGTATCATGACGGAAAAACGGACAAGGCCGCCGAGGCCATCGCCATCGCCGCCGAAAAAATGCCCGAAGACCAGGCCGTCGCCGCCCTTCGCGCCGTGATCCTGCCCAGCGAACAGAAGCCATAGGATGGATAGGAATCACCGGTGATCGCATTTGCTCAGTCAAACCAATCGGAGGGTCTGGACGCCGACGCCCTGCTCGGTCCGCAGAGCCGCGCCAAGCAGCAATGGCCGAAGTTTGAATCGCGGCCGCAGCAGCTTTCGATGGCGCAGCGATCGCAGGAGGCGTTTCGGCAGAAGTTTCATCTGGCCGTCGAGGCCGGAACAGGCGTGGGCAAGAGCTTTGCCTATTTGTCGGCGGCTGTCGATGCGGCGGTGCGCAAGGCCGGCAAAGTCGTCATCAGCACCTACACGATCAACCTTCAGCAGCAGCTTATTGATAAAGATATTCCATTCATCCAATCGCTGATCGACCAGAACATCGTCGCCCGGCTTGCCAAAGGCCGCGGCCATTATCTGTGCAGGCGGCGATTGGACTACGCCAAAGCCCGTCAGCAGAGTTTGTTTGACGACGCCGGCGTCGAGCTGGTTGCACTGGCCGAGTGGGCGTCGCGCACGGAAGACGGCTCGCTGAGCGATCTGTCCGCGGCGCCGTCTTCGGAGGTCTGGCAGGCCGTCCAGAGCGAACACGGCAATTGCAAGGGGCGCAAGTGCAGTAATTTTGCCCGCTGCTTTTACTGGCGGGCAAGACGGCAGCTTGAGGCGGCGGATATTATCGTCGCCAACCATGCGATCTTGTTCAGCGATCTTGCACTCAAAGCCCAAAGCGACGTCGCGGGCATCTTGCCTGAGTATGCGTATGTCATTCTTGACGAGGCGCACACCGTCGAGCATGTCGCCGAGGAGCATTTCGGCATTCATATCAGCGAATACTCCATCATCTCGCTGCTGGACAACCTGTACCACACGCGCCGTCGGCGCGGGATACTGGCGCATCTGACCGATGCGCAGGACGCCCGCGAAAAAGTACGCCGCTGCCGCACCGCTCAGCAGTTGTTTATGACCCAAGTGCAGGCGTGGTACGCCCATACGGATGACGAAGCGGGCGGACGCTGTGAGCCGGGGTTTGTCGATGACAATCTGTCAGGCGAACTCAAAGAGCTGCGGCTGACGCTGACGCGGCTGGCCAAAACGCTCAAAGACGAGGAAGACAAATTTGAATTGGGACGCTCGATCGACCGGCTGGCCGGAT
Organism: Phycisphaerae bacterium; assembly: GCA_041308685.1. GTDB lineage: Bacteria > Planctomycetota > Phycisphaerae > Sedimentisphaerales > Anaerohalosphaeraceae > T3Sed10-213. The sequence goes on along the minus strand of JBFZBE010000255.1, from coordinate 6,603 downwards.
TGGAAGAGGAGTTGAAAATTTTTTTGCAGCAGACACGCAAGGATTGCGTCTATTGGGTGGAAGCGGAAAACGGCAAACGCCGCCGTGTAACCCTGCGGGCTGCGCCGCTGGATGTGGCGCCGTACCTGCGGCAGGCGCTGTTTGAGACGCACGATGCGGTGATATTGACCAGCGCGACGCTAAGCTGCGGCGGCGGCGAACAAAGCGGCTTTGCGTTCTTTGCAGAACGGATCGGGCTGGATCAGTTTGAGGCGCTGCAGCTGGGTTCGCCGTTCGATTACTCGCGCCAGGTCAAGCTGTATATCGAGGCGGATATGCCCGACCCGAACGCGCCGGATTTTATCGCACTTGCCGGGGAGGCCATCAAAAAATATCTGCTCAAAAGCAAGGGGCGGGCGTTTGTATTGTTTACCAGCTATGCGATGCTCAAACGCATGGCCGAGCAGTTGGACGATTGGCTCAGCGAGCAGGAGATGCTGCTGCTGACACAGGGCGGCGGGATGGACCGTGCCAAGCTGCTGGCGATCTTCAAAGAGGAAAAACGCTGCGTGCTGTTCGGTGCGGACAGCTTTTGGCAAGGGGTGGATGTGCCGGGCGAGGCGCTTTCCAATGTCATTATTGTGCGGCTGCCGTTTGCCGTGCCCAGCCATCCGCTGATTCAGGGACGCATTGAGCTGATGCGGCAAAAAGGGCAAAATCCGTTTATGGATTACCAATTGCCGATGGCGATCATTAAGTTCAAACAGGGATTCGGGCGGCTGATCCGTACACAGCAGGACACCGGTATGGTCGTCGTGCTGGACAGCCGTATCGTGCAGAAACATTACGGCCGGCTGTTTCTGGCCGCAATCCCGCAATGTCAGACAGAAATCATCGCCGCCGACTAAATTTTTCCCCCAACGTCCCATAAAATACCGCTGTACACCAGTCATCGCAGCATTCCATTTATTCCCGTCTATTTTTTGACCAATCGAGCGTTTGTTTATTACATTTTACAAGAGGTCTTCATAAACGGTATTTCTAAGACGGTATTGGATGGATTTGCACCTGAATCATAAGCGAACCGGGATGTTCATTGCGTTGACGCTGGCAGTGGCTTTTTTGTTCGGCCTTTCCGCTTTGGCCGATGAACCCGCTTATGTACCGGACGAGGTGATCGTCATCCTTAAAGACACCGCCTCAACCGATACCCTGACCACGTCCAGCATCAAAGAAAAAGGCATCCGGGGAAAAATTGTCAAAAAGACAAAACTTCCCAAAGCACGCAAAAATCTGCTGCAGCTTAAATTGGACGCCGGGTTGAGCGTTAAAGACGCCATTGATGAAAACTGGAGCAGTAAAGATTCGCGCATTCTTCGCGTGGAACCCAACTACCTGCTTTTTACACAAGCCCTGCCCAACGACCCCTCATTCAGTCAGCAGTGGGCATTGAATAATTACGGGCAGACTGGCGGTACGGCCAACTGCCATATCAACGCCGCACAGGCCTGGGATATCACCGCAGGGGCCGGAGTTGTCGTGGCTGTAATCGATACAGGGGTTGATTATACGCATCCCGACCTGGGTGGTCAGATGTGGGTCAACCCCGGCGAAATCGCCGGTAACGGCATCGACGATGACGGCAATGGATATGTCGATGATCTGTACGGATTCAATTTCGCACAGGACAACAACAATCCCATCGACGAAAACGGCCATGGCACGCATTGTGCGGGCATCATTGCCGCACGCGGCAACAACGGCGTCGGCATCGCGGGCATCAGTTGGGGCGCACGCATTATGGCCTGCCGCTTCCTGGGCGCCAATGGTTCCGGTACGGTTTCGGACGCAATCGAGGCCATCAATTACGCGGTGGCCAACGGCGCGCGTATTCTGAATAACAGCTGGGGCGGCACGGGGTATTCGGTCGCTCTTGAAGCGGCGATTCAAAACGCCAAAAACAACGGCGTTTTGTTTGTGGCCGCCGCAGGCAACTCGGCCAGAAACAACGACGTAACACCCCATTATCCTTCCAGTTATCCCATTTCCAACATCATTGCCGTCGCGGCCACCAACCACAACGATGCGTTGGCCAGCTTTTCCTGCTACGGCAAACAAAGCGTCCACATCGGCGCTCCCGGCGTAAGCATCCTGAGCACTGTTCCCGGCGGGTATGCATTTTACAGCGGCACCTCCATGGCGGCTCCCCAGGTCAGCGGCGCTGCGGCGCTGCTGCTGTCATTGGATCCTGCCATGTCGCTTCTGGAACTGAAAGACCGGCTGATCTGGACAGGCGATGCGGCTGGGGGACTGACCCAAACCACCGTTACCGGATTGCGCTTAAATGCCCGCAATGCGCTGGCGGTGCAAAATACGATTACCCTCCTTACGCCTTTGGCACAATCCCAGTGGTGCACGGGTTTTTCTTATACCATCCAGTGGATTTCCATCGGGGCCGGGTCAACCGTCGATCTTGTCCTGTATAAAAACGGCCAGTTCGTACAAACGATCGCCGAACAGATCGCCAATGCCGGCAGTTATTCCTGGGCGGTTCCTGTGGAGTTGACAAACGGCAGCAATTATTCCATCCATGTTACCGATGGGACGCTGACCGGCCAGAGCGGATTGTTTACGATTTCCAGCGACCGGATCGACTACTACAGCGAACTGTTTTTGGAAAACGTCAATCCTTTTGATCTGTGCAATAAATCCGTGCTGTTTGTGCCTTCCGGGGATGACGGCTACCAGGCCATCACACGCGCAATCGACGCCCTGCCTTCGGATGCAAGCGTCGGCGCACGGCTTCGTCTGGGCGATGATGATGCGGCCTACGTCGGATTGATCAATGGCAGTGCGGTGTTCTTCGGGCAGGCATACAGCGGTTTCTATGTCGGCAGCAACGGCTATATCACATTTGACCAGCCCGACTATGAGTACCGTACCGGCACGGACGCTCATTTTTCTAAAAAACGCCTGTCTGTGTTCTTTCAGGACTTGAACCCCGCCGCCGGCGGTGCGGTGTACTGCAAAGAAATGGCCGACCGGGCGGTCGTTACCTGGCTGAATGTGCCTGTCTTTGGACGGACAACGCCCAATACATTTTCCGTCGAATTGTTCTTTGACGGCAAAATACGCCTGTCCTGGTTAGACACGGTAAATTCCAAAACACTGACCGGTCTTTCAAACGGAGTCGGAAAGCCCTCAGACTTTGCAGACTCGGACTTTTCAGCATATAACAGCTATACGCCCACACTGAAGCTGATCGCCATTGAGGGCGCATCCGCATTCAAAGAAAACCAAAACATTCAGTTACAGTGTATGGGTTATTTTGAGCAGCAAATTGTCGAAGACCTGACCGATCATGGCGATATCAACTGGAACAGCAGCGCCGAATCATTGGTCATCGGTCAAGGCGGGGAACTGATCGTCCAGAATGTGGATATCTTTTGGCACATCGCCGTCTCGGCGCAAATCGGCGATAAAACGGACCGCGTCGGGCTGCTGATCAAAGGAGAACAGACCGAGGACATCCAGATCAGCAGAGGCGTCGTCAGGGCCGGCACAGCGGTCGGCGGCGATACGCTTGATTTGGCCGGACGCACCACACTGACAGCCGAAACGCTCCGTCAGACCGACGCAATAACCGTCAAACTGTGGTCGAGCGACAATAGATGTCTGCGCGAAGCGGTCTATCCTGTGACAGAAAAGACACTGCGCAACTCCCTGTTCGTCTGTGCCGTACGCCAGACTGGAAGCCCCGAAGGCGGATTTCGTCAACTGCGTATGGACACTGCCAGAGGGCTGTTTCGCTATGTTTTGCGGGCGGCGGATTTGAGCGGGCTGGATTGTCCTTCGTACATCACGATCACATGCGGTGACTATGCCGGTGTGGGGCAACTGGATCAAACCAATATCAACAGGGGCAAATCGCTCCCTGCCAAACTGATGGAAGGGCTTGCCGATACACTGTACTTCAACAAGATTCAATTGGTCAATAAACCCGATCTGCACAGAGACACGATGTACATCGAAGGGCAATTTTCACAGGAGCAGATCGCCCTGACCGCCGATGACACAACGCTTTCGCTGAACGCACAGCAGTTTATTTTCCCTGCGGTCTTTTCAACCGCCCGAAACGACATTCAGACATTTCGTTATACCGACATCAACGGCCAGACCGTGTATGCGCAGCTCAATTTTAACCGCGGCACGCTCAAGATGCGCATCCAGAAGACAGACATCCTGTGCGACACCAAAAAAATCGAACTTGGCTTGCAGTTCAACGCCTTTGATCAAACACTGAAAAAAGACATTTGACGCCGCACGGGCGATCAGAGCTTCTTTTTTTCGAACAGCCAGAACAGCGCCAGCACAGCCGCCCAGAAGATCGCGATAATGACCCACGGCGATATGCCCAGCGTTTCAGGCAGGCCGATCTTGCCAAAATCCTTCCAGGCCAGAACGGTTGTTTTAACGAACGGATACAATTCGGCGTAGAGGCCCGCTCCAAGCACCATTCCGGCAATCGCAAAGACCGCATGCCATCGCCCCTCACCAACAGCGCCGATCGATGTGCCCGGACAAAAGCCCATCACCGCCCAACCGGCGCCAAACAGCAATCCGCCCACCACCACCGCTCCGACATTCATCGGCTTATGGCTGAGCGTAATAACGCCGCTGCCGCTGAGCCAATAGACGCCGACCATTCCGACAAGAATCGCCGACAGCATAAACTTCAAAATCGTCATGTCTTTGAGCAGCATTGCGCCGAGTTGTTTATCAAAGCGCAGCACACGCCCTTTTTGCAGAAAGAAACCAAACACGACACCTGTAACCAGCCCCAACCATTGCGATTTGTCCATTATGACCTCCGCTTTCGGTAAACGATGTGCGCTGCGACAATACCGGCGATGAAGAAACATGCCATTGCCGTCAGTCCGCTGACCGACAACTGCATCACGCCGCTGAGGCCGTGTCCGCTGGGGCAGCCGTCAGCCATGCGTGCTCCGACCATTGCAACCGCCCCGCCGATAACCGCCGCCGCTGCGCGTTTGAAGACTGATTTGCCGAAACGCTCCCGCCAGGCCGGCGGTACGCTTTCCAGCTTAAAGCTGCCGTCAGTCAGCGACGCCGCCAGTGCGCCGATAAAAATGCCGCAGATCAGCATAAACTGCCAGTCCATTTTGGGGGCGGTGTGCTTGTAATACTCTGCCTGCTCGACGCGCTGCGGGGCAACGGCTTTTTCGACATAACCGGCCGCCCGCACAAATGTCGTCGATGCCCCCAGAAAGCTGGTTTTCCCCAGCCATTGGGTCGTAGCCCATGCCGAACCGATCGCCAGCAGTCCGGTCAATGCTCCGGCCAGATATGGATTCCAGCCGTCCTTGCCGCTTTTTTGTGCCATAAACAACTCCTGTCCTAAAAAGGCCTTCTACTTGAAATCGTCGGGCATAAACTGTGTTTCAAATCGCGTCCCCCCCAGACGCAGCGCCGCCAGTTCGGCATCGCCAACTTTGCCCTGTATAAACTGCTGAACGACATCGTGGGGATGATTGCGGATATGGTTGGCGTCGCCGTCGGCGATGATCTTGCCTTTGTGAAACATAATGATCCGATCGCCGATCTTGTACGCGCTTTTCATATCGTGCGTCACCACAACGCTGGTGATTTTCAGCTCGCGCTGGAGTTTGAGGATCAATTCGTTGATGACATCGGAGGTGATCGGGTCCAGTCCGGTGGTCGGTTCATCATAGAGGATGACCTCGGGATTCATCGCGATGGCGCGCGCCAGGGCGACACGTTTTTTCTGCCCGCCGGACAGCTCGGCCGGAAAATGCTGCTGGTAGCCGTCCATGCCGACCATCGCCAGCTTCTGCTTGACCAGATCGTCCATCGCCTTAGGGTCAACGGCCTTATAATGCTGACGGATCGGAAAGACGATATTTTCATACACGGTCAAGCTGTCAAACAAAGCGCCCATCTGAAAACAAAAACCATACCGGATACGCATCTTGGACAATTGCCGCTCATCCAGATCGTCGATGCGGCGGCTGCGGAAGTAAACCTGTCCTTCGGTGGGACGCTCCAATACGATCAAATGCTTCATAAAAACCGTCTTGCCGCATCCGCTGGGGCCGATGATCACGGTGGTCTTGCCTTCTTCAATAGCCAGCGATATCGCGTCCAGAACGACCGTCTGGCCAAACCGTTTGGTCAGTTGCTGCGTGACCAAAATGCCTTCATCGGGGCTTACTGCTTTTCGTATCATTGCGCAGCGATCCTTCCCTCAACGTGCATCCAGCTTGCGAATCACGCCGGCAACAACCGCATGAATCGTACAATCGGCCGGAAAAATCGGCTCGAACGCATCGTTGGCCGGCTGAAGCCGAATACTGCGGCTGTCTTTATAAAATCGTTTGAGCGTCGCATTCCGGCCGTCAAGCAGCGCAACAACGATCTGGCCGTTTTCAGCGGTTGCTGACGGCCTGCATACAATATAATCGCCATCCAGTATGCCGGCATCCTTCATACTGCTGCCGCAAACGCGCAGCACAAAAACCCCCTGCTGCCGCTCAAAGAGCGACGCGATCGAAAAGGCCTGCGGCGTTTCTATCGCTTCGATAC
>JBFZBE010000254.1:0-4400 GCA_041308685.1 Phycisphaerae bacterium | reverse complement strand
AAAACGCCAGCAGCTTTAGCGGCGAGGGCATCTGCGGCGACGAAGAGATCGTCGCGGCCCAGTTTACGCTGCGGCATTTTAACCTGGCCGACGAAAACCCGAAGATGGCGCACGTCGATGGACAGGTCATCGAGGCGATGAAGAAACGCTGGGCGCTGTTGTATTCGTAAGAAAACAGAAGTCAGAAGATAGAAAAAACAGCCCAAGGGGCTGTCCTTAAGTTTTTGATTATTGGTTTTAACCTTTCAATTTTTATGGAGACGCAGTATGGCAATGAGCCGTGACGAAGTTTTTGAACAGGTCAAGGAAGTCCTGGTCGATGCGCTGGGGTTGGACGATGACGATGTAACGCCGGATGCGACCCTGATGGGTGATTTGGGCGCCGAGAGCATCGATTTTCTGGATATCGTGTTCCGCCTGGAAAAGGCGTTCGGTATTAAAGTGCCGCGCGAGGAGCTGTTTCCGGCCGAGGCCGTGATGAACAACCCCGAATATGTCAGCGGCGGCAAAGTAACCGCCAAGGGTCTGGCTGAACTGGAAGCCAAGATGCCGCACACCGATCTGACGGCATTCAAGGCCAACCCCGATGTGAACAAGATCGCCGACCTGTTTACCGTGCAGGCGATCGTCAATTTCATCGCAGGCAAGGTCAATAACTAAGCAAAAAAATTAAATCCGAAATTCGAATCTCGAATTCCGAAACAATATCAAATAACCAACCTGTCGTTCATGAAACACCACCGAACGAGTTTTGGCTGGTTTATTTTGATTTTGAGTTTTGAATGGGTTTCGTATTTCGGATTTCGTATTTCGGATTTTTACTATGCGCTGGATTTGGATTGACAAGTTTCTGGAGTTTGAAAGCGGCAAGCGGGCGGTTGCGCTCAAAAACGTCTCGCTGGCCGAGGAACACCTGCACGACCACTTTCCCGGCTATCCGGTGATGCCCGAATGCCTGATGATCGAGGGCATGGCACAGACCGCCGGCATCCTGGTCGGTGAGGCGAGGAAGTTCGCCGAAAAGGTCGTTCTGGCCAAGATCAAAAAGGCGGCGTTCTACCAGTACGTCCGTCCGGGCGACACGCTGACGCTGCACGCCGAGATCGAATCCATCGCCCCGGAAGCGGCCAGCACCAATGGCGAAATCCGCCGCGGCGACACCCTGATCGCTCAGATCAGCTTGATGTTCAGCCACGTCGATAAGAATCTGGCCGGCAAGAAGTTCCCGGAAGAAAACTTTGTCTTTACCGAGATGTTCAATTCGCTGCTGACCGGCTTTGTGGAAACGCACCCCGATACGGAGCTTGCACAATGAGTGCGCGGCGCGTTGTCATTACGGGAGTGGGGGCAGTAACGCCGCTGGGGCTTAACAGCGGGCAGATGTGGCAAGGGCTTATGGAAGGCCGCTGCGGGCTGGGGCCGATCCGGGCGTTTGACGCTTCGTCATTCGACTGCCGCATTGCCGGCGAAGCGCCGGAGTACAGCATCCGCGATTTTGTCCCCAAAAGCCACCGCAAGGCCACCAAGCTGATGAGCCGTGATATCGAGCTGGCGGTCATCGCTTCACTGGATGCGGTGCAAAACTGCGGCCTTGTGACCAAAGCCCACGAAGGACAAACGCCGACGCTGAACCCGACACGAACGGCCATTAACTACGGCTCTGAGCTGATCGCCTGCGACCTGACAGAGATGGCCCAATCCGTCAAGCACTGTGTTACCGACGGCAAATTTGACATTCACAAATGGGGGCAGGTCGGATTGCCGACGCTGACGCCGCTGTGGCTGCTCAAATATCTGCCCAATATGCTGCCCTGCCATGTGGCGATCATCCACGATATTCAAGGCCCCAGCAACACCATCACCTGCGGCGACGCGGCGGGATACATTGCCTTTTCCGAGGCCGCCGAGATGATCCAGCGCAACAGCGCCGACGCGGCCTTTGCCGGCGGCGGCGGCACCAAAATCAACCCCATCGGCATTGCGCGACAGTGTCTGATGGGGCGATGCAATGGTTCGTCGAATGACCAGCCCGCACAGGCCTGCCGACCGTTTGACGCCGGCGCAGCGGGAACGATCTTCAGCGAGGCGGCGGCGACGCTGATCCTGGAAGAGTTTGCATTGGCCAAATCCCGCGGGGCAAACCCACTGGCCGAGGCAATCGGCTGGGGGTCCAGCCAGAGTTTGAACACGGACTATGTGCATTTGGAACCCAGCGGTGAAGCGATCCAGATCGCCATCGAAATGGCGCTTCAGCAGGCGGGCATTGGCGCCGACAAGATCGATCTGGTCATTCCCTGCGGCAGCGGCATCGCCTGCGACGATGCGGCGGAGGCGGCGGGCATTCAGAACGCTCTGGGCAAAGTGGCCGCAACCGTTCCGGTCTGGCCGATCAAGAGTATGCTCGGACACGCCGGCGCAGCGGCCGGCGCGATCGACTTGGCCGCAGCGACACTGGCCATCGCCAACAGGCAGTGCGGCGCGGCGGTCAACTTCCAAAAGCCGGCGGCCGGATGCAAACTGAACATCCTGCAAAAGCCGCTCCAACAGAAATTCAACTTCGTTCTGTGCTGCGGATATTCTTTCGGCGGCCAGAGCGCAGCGGTTGTGTTAAAAGCGATTGAGGATTAAGACCGAATGAAACATCGCGTTGTCATTACCGGAATGGGCGTTGTTTGTCCGCTCGGCCACGATGTGCCGACGTTCTGGGACGGGCTGATGACCGGCAAGTCCGGCATGGCCAAAACAACCCTGTTTGACGCTTCAACATTCCCGACGCAGTTTGACGCGGAAGTCAAGGACTTCGATCTGAGCCGATTTGTCAAACACGTCGCATACCACCAAAGCGGCAATCGCGGCTCACGGTTCGTCGTCGGTGCGGCCGCTCAGGCCTGCCGACAAGCCAAGATTGACATTGAAACCAACGCTCCCGCCGACGGCATCGACCGCAGGCGGATGGGCATCTATCTGGGCGCCGGCGAAGGGGCGGTTAACGACGACGCATTCTTTTCGGCACTGGTCGATTCGTGGCAGGAAGACAAACAGGCGCCCGACTGGACAAAATGGGTCAAGACCGCCGCCGCTAAAATGAAAGCATCGCAGGAACTGGAACAAGAGCCGAATATGCCCGCCGGCCATCTGGCGGTGCTGACGGGCGCACGGGGCGTAAGCCGAAGCTGTCTGACCGCCTGTGCGGCCAGCACGCAGGCCGTCGGCGAGGCGGCCATGCTGGTGCGGCACGGCAAGGCCGACGTTATTATCGCCGGCGGGGCACACTCGATGATCCATCCGCTGGGCATTACCGGATTTAACCGGCTGACCGCCCTTTCGACCCGCAACGACAGCCCGACGACCGCATCCCGGCCGTTCTCGGCATCGCGCGACGGGTTTGTCATCGGCGAAGGCGCGGCGATCGTCATTTTGGAAACACTGGAAAGCGCAACACGCCGCGGCGTCAAAATCCTTGCCGAGGTCATCGGCTTTGGCTCCAGCAGCGACGCCTTTCGTGTTACGGACATGCACGAGGAAGCCCGCGGCGCCTGTCAGGCCTTGCGGGCGGCCATCGCGGACGCGGGGCTGACGATTCACGATATCGATTATATCAGCACGCACGGCACCAGCACCTCGGAGAACGACTCCATCGAAACCTTAGCCATTAAGACTGTCTTCGGCGAGCACGCCAAAAAAGTCCCGTGCAGCAGCCCCAAGAGCCAAATGGGACACCTGATCGGGGCGACCGGCTGTGCGGAGCTGATTACCTGCGTGATGGCCATTCTCGAACAAACGCTGCCGCCGACGATGAACCTGCACGATCCCGATCCGGCGCTGGATTTGGACTATGTGCCAAATGCCCCGCGCAAAGCCAACGTCAATGTCGCGCTGAACGAATCGTTCGGATTCGGCGGACAAAACAACGTGGTGATCATCAAACGTTTCATTGAGGGATAATTGAAATGATTGACATTAAAGCCATTCGTGAAAATCCGCAGCTCTTCAAGGACGGCGCCAAGGCCAAACGCTTTGACGTGGATATTGACCGGCTGCTGACGGTGGACGCCGCCCTGCTGGAGGATAAAAAGAAACTTCAGGACATCGTTACCGAAAAGAACCGGCTGGGCAAGGAAATCCCCAAGCTGTCGCCGGACGAAAAGAAGGCGGCATTGGAAACGCTCAGCCGCCTCAAAGAGCAGGAGGCCGCTCTTAACGAGCAGGTCAAACAGCTTGCGCCGGAGTATGAAAGCTTAATGGGGCAAATCCCGCAGCCCCCCGCTCCCGAAGTCCCCTTCGGGCTGGACGACACGCAAAACGTCGAGATGCGCAAGTGGGGTTCGGTGCGTCAGTTTGATTTTGAGCCGAAAGACCACATGCAGCTGGGGCTGTCGCTGGATATTATCGATATGGAA
>JBFZBE010000253.1:0-11588 GCA_041308685.1 Phycisphaerae bacterium | reverse complement strand
ACGACAATGGTCTGTCCGGCCAGTTTGTCGGAGGCCTTCTGTTTGGGGGCGGCCGGCGTTACGCCTGCGGTCAGGAGCGCATCCAGTGCCGCGGCGTTGTCGGCATTGCGGAAATAGTCCTCAATGCTCTGCGCCATCACCGGGCCGACCTGATCTATGGTCTGGAGTTGTTCGACCTCGGCGGCGCGCAGTGCCTCCAGTGAGCCGAAAGCGTCGACCAGGATCTGCGCCGATTGGCCGCCGACATTGCGAATGCCCAAGGCCGCGACCAGCCGCCACAGCGGGCGGGTCTTGCTGTCGGCGATGGCGGCGATGACATTTTCGGCGCTCTTTGTACCCATGCGCTCCAACTGCATCAGCGTAAAGACATCAAGTGTATATAAATCCGCAAAGGTTTTGACCAGCCCCTTTTCAATCAGTTGTTCAATGAGCGCCGGGCCGAGGTTTTCGATATCCATCTGGCCTTTTTCGACGAAGTATTCCAGCCGCTCTTTGAGCCGGGCCGGGCAGTGTTCGTTGAGGCAGCGGATAAACACGCCGGTATCGTCTTTTTTGACCGCGCCGCCGCAGGCCGGGCACTGCGTGGGAATTTCAAACGGCTGACTGTCGAACAAGTTGCGCTGCTGGGTCTTGACGGCCACGACCTGCGGGATGATCTCACCGGCCTTTTCGATGACGACCGTATCGCCGCAGCGGACATCCAGCCGCGCAAGCTGGTCGAAATTGTGCAAGCTGGCGCGTTTGACGGTCGTGCCGGCCAGCTTGACGGGTTTGAGGTTGGCTACCGGCGTCAGCGCGCCGCTTTTGCCGACTTGGACGGCGATGGATTCGACGACAGTTTCGGCCTGCTCGGCGGCGAACTTGTAGGCGATGCACCACCGCGGCGCACGGCCGGTCGTGCCGAGCCGATCTTGCTGGTCATAGCGGTTGACCTTGACGACCAGGCCGTCCATTGCGTAGTCCTGTTTATCTTTTTTACTCTCCCACGTCCGGCACAGCGCCAGCACCGCATCGATATCGGCGGCCTGCTGCGTATCGGGGTTGACCGGCAGGCCGAGGGCTTTGAAATGCTGCAGGGCGTCCCAGTGTGTCGTGGCAAAGGCCGCGGTAGGGTTGCCCAGCGAATAGGCAAAGAACGACAGCTTGCGCGTGGCGGTGATGCGGGCGTCCAGCAGTTTGAGCGATCCGGCGGCGGCATTGCGCGGGTTGGCAAACTCCGGCTCGCCGTCGGCCAGCCGCTGGGCGTTCAGTGCGGCAAAGGCCTTCTTGGGCAGATACACCTCGCCGCGGATGTCCAGTACGTCCGGCACGCCGCCGTCCAGATGCAGCGGGATGGCGCGGATCGTGCGGATGTTGGCGGTAACATCGTCGCCGGTCTTGCCGTCGCCGCGGGTCGCCCCGCAGACCAGCCGCCCGCGCTCGTAGCGCAAGCTGACGGCCAGCCCGTCGATCTTGGGTTCGACGATGTAGTCGTATGCCGCCCTTTCCAGCCCTTTGGCGATGCGCTTGTCGAACTCTCGCAGCTCCGGCTCATTGTAGGTATTGTCGATGCTGAGCATCGCCACGGCGTGCGCAACCTGGGCAAAGCCGTCGATGGGACGCTCCGAGACCCGCTGCGTGGGCGAGTCCGGCGTAATCAGCTCCGGGTGGGCGGATTCCAGCTCCCGCAGCCGCTCAAACAGCCGGTCGTATTCGCGGTCGCTGAGGACCGGGGCGTTGGCGACATAATACAGCACATCATGCCGCCGAATCGTATCGCGGAGTTGTTCGATCTCGTTTTGCACTTGCTGCTTCATGGCGTTCATTATAGCGGCACGGCGGCGGCTGTAAATCGTCAAGCCCGCCGTGCAAGGGTGATTGTAACAATCCCAGCCGTCAGCCGGATGGTGCGCGGCGGCAAAAAGCCCGCCTGCGGCAGTTCCTCCGCCAGCCGCACGGAGCCGTCCCAGCGGCGGACACTTTCGGCCAGATAACGCAGTGCGGCCGCATCGCCGAGGATCAGCCGTCCGGCCAGCGGCATCACCCGCGACAGATAAAACCAGTACGCCGCCCGCACGGCCGCATTGCGCGGCAGCGAAAACTCGCAAATTCCCGCCTGGCCGCCGGGTTTGAGTACGCGGTGCATCTGTGCCAGCGCCGCAGCGCGGTCGGGGATGTTGCGGATGCCGAACACGCACGTTACCGCGTCAAACGCCGCGTCGGGGTAGGGCAGCGCGGTCGCGTCGGCTGCGGCAAAGCAGGCGGTCTTGCCGGCCAGCCGCCGGTGCGCCATCGCGGCGGGCTGTTTTTGCTGCGCCAGTTGGGCCATCCGCGCGCTGCAATCGACGCCGACGACATGCTGCGCCTGCGTGTGTTTGAGCAGGGCAAAGGTCATATCGCCCGTGCCGCAGCAGACATCCAGCGCGGTTTGGTTGGCCGACAACGCCAGCAGATGCGCCAGCCGTCGGCGCCAATAGTGGTCGATGCCGACGCTGAACAGGTGGTTGTTGCGGTCGTACCGGTCGGCGATGGCCGAAAACATCGGCTCGGTCGGGCTGGAGTTGTGTGCGGTCTTCATCGGATCGGCAGCAGCAGAAGGATCACCACATCCCACACCGCGTGCGAGATGATGCACACCCACATCCGGCCGCTGGCGAGAAAAACCAGCCCCCAAAACGCCCCGCAGACCGCCGCGGCGGCGATGAGCATGAAATTGAACGACCAGAGATGCACGCCCGCATAAATGGCTGTTGCCAGAACCCAGCCGTAAAAGGCGCCGTACTTACCGCACAGCCGCCGCTGGACAAACCCCCGCCAGAAGATTTCCTCCGCCGGGCCGATGACCGCAAGCAGCAGCAGCGCGATCACCAGCGGATTTGTGCCGCCCTTGACACCGTAAATGCTGCCGATCTGCCCGGCCGCAAACGGCAGGATGCGTGTGGAAAGAAAATGCCCCACATAAAACACAGCATACAAAAACGCCGCCGACAACAACCCCCAAACGACTGCATTGCGGTCAAACCGGTAGAACTTTCTAAGCTGTTTCCGCTCCAGAACCAGCGAAACAACTGCCAGCAGGCCGGTCAGTGCGCTCATCAACGGCCAAAACGCGATCGCCCCCTTCGTCCACGGGCTAAACAGCACAAAAAACCCACCCGCCGCAAATGACACCATGATATATAGAGTATTCATGACTATTTCAATTATATTAACTATTTTTGATTGACAATTGACCATTTTTACAGGATGGCTTTTAGCCCATCGCCTGTCCGTCCATGGAAATCCTATCAAATTGCCGTCTATAACACAAGCTTGCAATCGATGAAGTGCAAAAGGGCAGTCGCATGAAACAAAAGCGAGGCAGCGCAAGCTGCCCGATAAGGCGTTACCCTGTGCGTATCGCCATCCGGCCGCTTGCGCGGCTCGGCTTTTGTTTCTGATGCCCTGCGTTTTATTGGGCTGAAAATGCGGTATTACTATTTCATGCGATTGCCCTGGCCGGGCGGCTGTGTAGGACAGAGGCCTTGGCGGGCGATTATGGCCAAAAGTTCGGTTGCAAGCATATTAAAAGTAGGTATAATACGCGGATTGATGCAAAGAATAATACAAAACAGGTGTATTAAGTCAGGAATTACCATATGAAGACAGGGATGCTTGTGCTGGCGGCGGGGCTGGTATTGGCGGCGACCGCGGCGGCGGAAACGTGGCATCTGAGCCCGCAGGCGGGCTGGCAGCCGGTCGGCGATACGCCGGAGGGGCGCTATCTGCTGGCGATCGCTGAGCTGCGCCAGACACTGGCGGCCGGCGAGCCAAAGGATGTGCTGGCCGCACTGGAGCAGCTCAAACAAGACCACCCGACCATGGTCGGCGGCGACGTGGACGCCTTTATGGAGGCCGAGAAAATCTACGCCAATCGCGATCTGGGCAAGGCGGGCAAAAAGTATAAGGTGTTTCTGGAAACCTGGCCGGACAGCCCGTTGCAGCCGGTGGCGATGGAGCGGTATTTTTCCATCGGGTCGGCGTTTTTGCAGGGGCAAAAGCGGGTGTTTCTGAAAATCCTGCGGCTGCCGGCGTTTGACGACGGCGTTACGATTATGCACACCATCGCCGACAAAGCGGGCAACACGCCTATCTCGCTGCGGGCATTGACGACACTGGCGGAAAATTACGAACGCCGTAAAAAATACATCGACTCCTATCAGACCTGGGCGGAGATATCCAGCCGCTGGCCGACCGGCGCCGAGGGGCAAAACGCCCTCTTGCGGATGGCGCGGGCGCTGCATACATCGTACAACGGGCCGAATTATGACATCTCGGCGGTGCAAAGCGCAAAGACCTATTTTGAAGATTACCGCCAACGCTACCCGCAAATGGCCGAACAGCTCAACATCGACCAGACACTGGCGCTGATCGACGAGCAGCAGGCCTATAAGATGTACCAGGTCGGCTACTATTATGAGCGTGCCGAAAATCACGACGGCGCCCTGCGGCATTATGAGAACGTAACCGCCGACTGGCCCAACAGCAGCGCTGCACAGCGCGTGCAGATGCGGCTGGAACCGGACGCGCCGCCGGCGGTCAAGCCCACGATCCGGCGAAAGGCGTTCAATGGCGTCAGTGCATTTCTGGAAAACTGGTTCGGCGTTCAGTGGCTGCTGCCGAAAAAACAGACCGGGCAGACATCGTGAGGACAGAGAAATGAAACCACGGGATTATTTCCTATTTCCGATTTTAAATAGGCAATATGAAATAGGAAATAGGAAATAGGAAATTCTCTCAAGGATACCAACCAATGAAATGGGTCTATGCGATAGCTACAGCGGCGGCGATGCTGGGGTTGTGCGGCTGCGGCGAGGGCGGGCTTTCCGGTTACAGCAACAGTTGGATGTACCCGGAAGAAGTAACCAGCGTGTATGTCGAGATGTTCGACGCCGGCGGGTTTCGCCGCGGGCATGAGTTCGCCCTGACCGAGGCGGTCTGCAAGCGGATCGAATCACAGACGCCGTACAAGATCATCTCCGACCGCGCACAGGCCGATTCGATTCTGTCCGGCACGGTTACGACGACCTCCGGCGTGCTGGCCGGCGAGCGCTACACCGGCGGTGCGCTGGAGCGTGAGGCCGCGGTGCAGGTGCGCGTTACATGGAAAAATCTCAAGACCGGCCGGCTGATGCTGGACAATGAAAGCGTCTTCGCCTCGGCCAGCTATTCCGAGCAGATGGACCAGACCTTCGATTACGCCGCCAACGCCGCCGTCGGCAAGGCCGCTCAGCGGGTGGTCGAACTGATGGAACGGCCGTGGTAGGGATAAGTAAAAAGGTAAAAGTAAAAAGGTAAAAGTGAGGCATCGGCCTGCGGCCGAAGCTATTCAAAATTGTAACATGGGCATCTTGCCTGTGATACGGAATGACAGTCATCGTATAATTTTAGGTTACAATGGCAAAACAATCTCCTGCACAACGCCGTAAAAAGAACGTCCCGCCGCCTCCGCCGTCCGGAGGCGTGCCGCCCCGCTATAACCGCAGTCCGTTCACCTGGCTGCTGATCGCGCTGGTGGTGATGACGCTGTTTATGTCGCTGAGCCGTATGAACCGCACCGCGGAGATCGCCTTCTCGCAGTTCAGCGCGTACCTGGAGCAGGGCTTTATCAAAAAAGTCGTCTTCAACGAGTCCAGCCGCGAGATCAGCGGGGAGTTTTCTGAAACGGCGATCAAGCAACTTGACAAAGACACGCCCACCGCGTTTCGCGTCCGCTATATTCCGGAGTTTTTGGGCGGCGATTATGCCGAAAAACTCAAGGCCAAAGGCGTCGAGGTTGTTGACGCGACCGGCGACAGCTTGTGGATGCCGATCCTGATGAACCTGCTGCCGTTCATTCTGCTGGTGGCGCTGATCTACTTTTTCTTTTTGCGGGGGATGCGCGGCGGCGGCGGAATGCTGATGAACTTCGGGCGCAGCCGCCACCGGATGCGCGGCAAGGAGAAAAAAGTAACCTTCGATGACGTGGCCGGCATCGAGGAATCCAAAGAAGAAGTTACCGAGATCATTGAGTTTCTCAAGAACCCCAAAAAGTTCAAGAAGATCGGCGGACGCATCCCGCGCGGCGTGCTGCTGGCCGGGCCGCCCGGCTGCGGCAAGACGCTGCTGGCCAAGGCCATCGCCGGCGAGGCAGATGTGCCGTTTTTCAGCATCGCCGGAAGCGACTTTGTCGAGATGTTTGTCGGCGTCGGGGCCAGCCGCGTGCGCGATTTGTTCAAGCAGGCCAAGGAAAACTCGCCCTGCATTATCTTTCTGGATGAGATCGACGCGATCGGCAAAAAACGCGGCCCCGGCTTTGTCAGCGGCGGCCACGACGAGCGCGAACAGACGCTCAACGCCATCCTTGTCGAGATGGACGGCTTTGACACCAACGACCAGGTCATTGTCATCGCCGCGACCAACCGCGGCGACATCCTCGACCCGGCCTTGACGCGGCCGGGGCGGTTTGACCGGCAGGTGGTCGTGCCGCTGCCCGACCTGAAAGGCCGGATGCAGATTTTGCAGATCCACGCCAAGAAGATCAAATACGACCCGATGACCGACTTTGAGCGGCTGGCCCGCGGCACGCCGATGTTCAGCGGCGCCGAACTGGAAGCGTTGATCAACGAGGCGGCCATCAGCGCCAGTATGCAGAACAAGGATTTTGTCCAGATGGGCGACTTTGAGGAGGCCCGCGACAAGGTCCGCTGGGGACGCGCCAAACGCAGCCGTGTCGTCGATGAGATTGACAAACGTCTAACGGCTTATCACGAGGCCGGCCACGCGCTGGTGCAGGCGATGATGAAAGACGCCGACCCGCTGCACAAGGTCAGCATCATTCCGCGCGGGCCGATGGGCGGAGCGACGTTTGCCCTGCCGGAAAAAGACCGGCTCTATTACAGCAAAAAGTACTGCCTGGCGCAATTGCAGATTTGTTTCGGCGGGCGCGTGGCTGAGGAGCTGTTCTGCGACGACATCACCAGCGGCGCCCAGTCGGACATCAAGCAGGCCACGATGCTGGCGCGCGGGATGATTATGGAATGGGGCATGGGCGAGACGGTCGGGCCGATCAACTATGCGGCGGATATGAGCGGCGACGGATACTTCGGCCATTTCGGGCCGGACTACTCGCAGCGCACCGCCGAATTGATCGACACCGAGATCAAGCGGCTCATCGACGCGGCTTATGTCAAGGTCAAAGACCTCATCGAGGCCAACCGCGACAAGCTGGAATCCCTGGCGCAGACGCTGATCAAATACGAAACGCTCGACGCCGAAGAGGTCAAGACCATCATCGCCGGCGGACGCATCGACAAACCCACCGTCGCCGACCTGCTGGAGGCCGAACAGAAAAAGACAAAATTGCAATCCTCCAATGACGGCGGCAGCGTAAATGAACCGATTTAATTGAGTTCAATGCCTAAAAGACAGAAAAATGGCCTCAACTCCGAATCAAAAGGCAGAATACTGGCTTGATATGGCCAAGTACGACTTAGTCAGCGCAAAGGTAATGCTTGAAGCAAAGCGTTACCTTTATGTAGGGTTTTTATGTCATCAGGTGGTGGAAAAAAGCATTAAAGCATTCTTTTGGCACTCCTGCAAAAAAGAACCGCCTTACACCCACAATCTGTTGCTGCTGGCAGAGAAGTCAGAGTTGAATTTGCAGGAACAGGAAGCGTTTACAGCCCTCATCAATGCATTAATGCCGCTGAATATTCAAGGCCGCTATCCCGAGGATAAAACGCTGCTTCTGAGGACGTTAAATAAAAAACGATGTGAAAAAATGTACCTCCAGACTGTGGAGTTGAATAAGTGGATTCGGAAATTATTAAAATAGCCAAACGCTATGCCGCAAAAGTCAAAGAGGTAATGCCGGTCAAGATGGTTGTGTTGTTCGGCTCACATGTTAATGGCAGGCCGCACAAAGACAGTGATATTGATATTGCTGTCGTCGTCGATGAATTCCGGGGCGACTATCTGACGGCCAGTGCAGAGCTGTTTAATTTAGTCCGTGATATCAATACACGCATTGAACCGGTGCTGCTGAGCCGAAAACACGATAGAAGCGGTTTTCTGGATAGTGTCCTAAAGCACGGTAGGATTATCTATAAACAAAGCAGCCGTCAAACAGCATAAAAAACCGTAGTCTGTTTTCTCGATTTGTCTTTTGCGCTTTACTTCTGTACGGGTTTTTATGAAGACCGAGTTGTTAGATTATCATCTGCCTGAATCGCTGATCGCCCAGACGCCCGCCGACAAGCGGGGGGCGTCGCGGCTGCTGGCGATGCGGCGGGCGGATGGGGCGCTGGGCGACAGGATGTTCAGCGATCTGCCGGCGTATCTGCGGGCGGGCGATTGCCTGGTATTGAACAACACCAAAGTCCTGCCGGCGCGGTTCTATGCCCAAAAGCCCACCGGCGCCAAGCTGGAGGGGCTGTATGTGGCCGCAGCCGAAAACGGCGGCTGGCAAGTCCTCTTGAAAAACGCCCGCAAGATCGACCCCGGCCAGCGGCTGATGCTGCTGGATCGCAATCAAGCCCCGACGCTGGAGGCGATTGCGGCTGAGCGGCTCCATGACGGCCTGTGGCGGCTGACGGTGGACGGCGAACCGTCGCCCGAAGCGGCGCTGGCACAGATCGGCTTTGCCCCGCTGCCGCCGTACATCAAACGCACCGCCGCCGATGGGGCGGCCGATGACGATTTGCATCGCTATCAGACGGTCTATGCCAAGCACGCCGGGGCGGTGGCGGCGCCGACGGCCGGACTGCACTTTGATACGCCGCTGTTGGAGCGGATCGCCGCGATGGGTGTGCATCTGGCGTATATCACGCTGCACGTCGGCATCGGTACGTTTCGTCCGGTGCAGACAGAGACGCTGGACGCCCACCCGATGCACGAGGAGTATTATGAGATGAACGCTGCCGCCGCCGAAATGATCAACGCCGCCGCCTGTGCCGGCGGACGCATCATCGCCATTGGAACGACCAGTGTGCGGACGTTGGAAAGCATCGCCGCCGGGCGCACCGTCGCGGCGGCATCGGGGCGCACGCGGCTGTTCATCCGGCCGGGCTATACATTCAAGATCGTCGATGCGATGGTTACCAATTTTCATCTGCCGCGTTCGACGCTGCTGGCGCTGGTCGGGGCGTTCGCCGGGCTGGACAACACCCTGGCCGCCTATAAACACGCCATTGAAAAACAATATCGCTTCTATTCCTACGGCGATGCGATGCTGATTGTGTAATAAGCTGGAAGCTAACTAAGAACTTTTACAAGGAGTAAAACAATGCCGCTGAAAAATCACATTATCCTGGGCGTTCACATTACCGACCGCATCAAGCATGTCGAGAAGGTTCAGCACACGCTGACCGAATACGGCTGCAGCATCCGCACACGGCTGGGGCTGCACGAGGCCGACAAGGGTTTCTGCTCGACCAACGGCCTGCTGCTGCTGGAGATGACCGACGACGCCAAAAATGCCGACGCACTGGCCGCCAAACTGAACGCCATCGAGGGCGTCGAGGTCAAAAAAATGGTGTTCGACCACCCGTAAAAAGCACAAAACGCTTGAATTTCGACCCGATAGTCGTTTTAATGACATCCAGTGAAAAACTCTAAGCCGAGATAATGGATGTTCAAGCGTATTTTTTCAAAATGGTGCCGCTGCGGGGCCAAACCCGCCGATAAAAGCGTGCTGATCAAGGATTATGCGTCCGCCGAGGGCGGCGATAACGGCGGCGCGGTGGTTCCGCTGCGCACCGCGGGGCGCATTGAGCAGGCCATTGCCCGCAAAAAAGAGCCGGTCGAGGTCGTTGCCGAATCGGTGGAGCGGCTGGTTGAGAAATTAGACGGTATAAATGATAGCTTAGGTCGCCAAACACACCAGAACGAACGGCTGATTCAGAAACTCGACCAACTGCCCGTGATGCTGTCGGCGGTTCCCGACGCGGTACATCAGCAGCGTCAGGCGATCTTTCAAATGCTCGAACAGCTCCGCCGCAAGGTCGAGCAGGATGAGGCGTTGGCAATACTCTTGGCCAAGCTGCCCCAGATCGCCGACAAGCAAAATGAATCGCTGGAGGCCATCGGCGACCATTTGGCCGCCGGCGTCGAGGCGGATCACAAGCTGGCCGGCACGTTCGACCGCGTGGCCGAAAGCGTGGGCAAGCTCGATGCCGAAACCGTCGCCCAAACCGAGTGGCTGCGGCGGATGAGCCAGACATTTTCCGACAATGAAAATCGGATATCCCAGATTTTGGCCGAGCAGCACCGCCGGTTTTTGCGGGTGCTGGCGATTTCGCTGGGGGTGTGCCTGCTGGTCATCGTTGGGTTGATCATCACCCTGTTCCTGCTGTAGCCATTGTGGCCATCAAACACCTTTACATCTACGACAAGACAGATTACATCTCGTGTTGTCTTTGGTGAATTCACGCATTATGGCCAGTAACTCCGCAAACACGCCGCAGGGCTATTGTTTTTTTATGCAAATTGACTATACTGTATAACTTTGACTTTCTGGATAAAATTTAACCTCTTTTGGAATACTGTTATGGCAAAACTGACCAAGCTGGACGACATTGTTTCGCTGTGCAAGCGGCGCGGGTTTATTTATCAATCGAGCGAGATTTACGGCGGGCTGGCGGCCTGCTATGACTACGGCCCGCTGGGGTCGGAACTGAAGCGCAACGTTCGCAACGCCTGGTGGAAGGCGGTCGTGCAGATGCGGGACGATGTGGTCGGGCTGGATTGTGCGATTTTGATGCACCCAATGGCGTGGAAGGCGTCCGGCCATGCGGATAAGTTCGCCGATTTGGTGACCGTCTGTAAAAAGTGCAACACCCGCACCCGCGTCGATCATTTGCAGGACAACGGCAAACCCGACGCCGGCGAGCATACCGAGCATGTCAATATCGACACCGAGGCCGGCAAGGAGCACAACCTCGGCAACAAGGTCTGTCCGGCCTGTGGGGCGGTCGGCCAGTTCAATAAGCCGATGGCGTTTCGGCTGATGTTCGAGACGCAGATGGGCGCCAACGCCGACGATACGATGACGCTGTTCCTGCGGCCCGAGACGGCACAGGGCATCTTTGCCAACTTCCGCAACGTGCTGGATTCGTCGCGCGTCAAGATCCCCTTCGGCATCGGCCAGATCGGCAAGTCCTTCCGCAACGAAGTAACGACCAAGGCGTTCATCTTCCGCACCCGCGAGTTTGAACAGGCCGAGCTGGAGTTCTTCTGCAAGCCCGGCACCGATATGGACTGGTACAGCCACTGGAAAGAGCAGCGGTTCCAATGGTATCTGGATTTGGGCATCAAGAAAGACAACCTGCGCTTCCGCGATCACGACCCGGACGAGCTGGCGCACTACGCCAAGGCGTGCGTGGATGTCGAGTACAAGTTCCCGTTCGGCTCCGGCGACTGGCAGGAGCTGGAAGGCATCGCCAACCGCACGGACTTTGACCTGCGGCAGCATCAGCGCGGCATGCGCACGATGACCGATTGGTTCGAAAAGAAAGGCGACCTGACGCAGATCAAGCTGCGGGATGAAGACCCGGAGTATATCAAGGGACCGCTGGCGTATTTTGAGGAAG
>JBFZBE010000252.1:0-6996 GCA_041308685.1 Phycisphaerae bacterium | reverse complement strand
GATTGTGGATTGCCAAGTCCCTGCAGCGGCGATCCGATATCGCTGCGGGGCGCAAACCGTCCGATCGTTTCCTGCACCCACTGGCCGATCTGCGCTGCGGCCGCCGTCGTGTCGCTGCCGTCGGCCACGGCCGCACAGGCCAGCTCCACACAGGCCGTCAGAACGCTTTAGCGCCGCTGCTGTGCCTCCAGATAGCCCTCGCTGCAGCAGACATAATCGACGACACCGGCCGCCGCAGCAATCGTCTTCATGGTTGGCCGTGCCAGAATGCGCACCGTCGCCTGCAGCCGACGGCGGCCGCGCCGCACAAACCGCAGCACATGCAGCGGAATGCGCACAACCACAACAGGATGCACCAGTTCAGCGTCTTTGTAGGGGATCAGACCATTGTGATTGAGGAAATAAAATACAGGATGGTCCGCCTGACGCCAGTCGGGCGAGATGGACAGGATTTTTTCAGGGCGGCCGGCGCCGTCGGTAATATCCAGAAGCTCCACCGCCACATCCGTATCGGTATTGTCCTGCTGGGCGGTGATCCGGCCGGACATCTGAATGCTCAGAAATTGATCTTCATACGGCGGACAGGATTCATCGAAAACGATCTCGGCGGTGCAGGCAAATCGCGAACGTGCCGAGCCGCCAAGCCCCAGCCGTTGTCCCGCTGTCAAAAGCGTATGAATCCACCCGGACGGCATCAAAGACCTTTCGCCTTACTGCACCTTGAACGCCGATAGTTCGGCGGCATTCTTTTCCACGCCGGATTTCTGCATCGTACCGTTTTCACCGACGCACAATTCCACATCCAATGCCCGCCCGGAATCCTCATCCAGGAACGTGCAGTGCATCCGCTGATTGACGTCATAGCTGTAACGCACCTGGATCGGGCGGTTGGCCGGACGATTCGGCGGCAGTTCAAACGTTTCGGTGGCGATGCGGTTGACGTATTCGGGGCTTTCGTCCTCGCCCTGCGTAACCGTAACCTGCAACTCGGTCTGGCCGTCGGCCATCGTATAGAAGGTCTGGGTCGATTCGCACGGCAAAGGTGTGTTCTTTTTCAAAATGATCGTATTGCGCACCACATGCTTTCCGGTCTCCTCGTCCAGCGGAGCACAGATCGTGCCGTAGCTGTGGTTGCAGACGTCTTTGAGCTTGACGTCGCGCAGTCCCGCCGCCACACCCTGCGGCACATTTTTGGGGTTGTCGCGCATCAGCGTCAGACCTGCGTGGATCGCCGCCCCCAGGGCAACGCACTCGTCCACATTGACGGCGTTATCGGGGGCAAAACCGAACTTTTTGGTCAGCCGTTCGGTTACCATCGGGATGCGCGTGCTGCCGCCGACCAGCAGAACCTTGTTGATGTCGCCGACCTTGCATTTGGCTTCCTGCAAAGCAACCTCGATCAGCATCTCGGTACGGGCGATCAGCGGTTCAATGGCTTTCTCAAACTGCTGGCGGGTCAGCTCGATGCGTAAGCTGCCGGCAGGACCATACAGTATCTTTCGCGCCGACGGCCGCCGCGACAGTGTTTTTTTGATATCCTCGGCCTCGTCTTCATAGCGGGCGCGATCCTGATCGGATTCCATCAGCTTGCTTTTATATTCGGCCTGATACAGCGATTCGAAGATGTCCAGCAGCTTCTTGTCAAAATCCACGCCGCCCAGTGCGTGATCGCCCTGACTGCACACGATCTTCATATCGCGGCCGTCCACATCCATGATCGTAACGTCAAAC
Source organism: Phycisphaerae bacterium (assembly GCA_041308685.1). Classification (GTDB taxonomy): domain Bacteria; phylum Planctomycetota; class Phycisphaerae; order Sedimentisphaerales; family Anaerohalosphaeraceae; genus T3Sed10-213. The sequence goes on along the minus strand of JBFZBE010000252.1, from coordinate 5,265 downwards.
GTACCGCCGCCCAGGTCATAAACCATCACGCGGCCGTTGACGTTCTGGGTCGTCGCGTAGTACAGCGCAGCGGCCACCGGCTCATTGACGATGCCGATGACGTTCAGCCCTGCCAGCGTTCCGGCATTCATCGTCGCTTTGCGGCGCACCTCATCGAAGTGGGCGGGAACGGAAATGACCACTTCTTTGACATCGCCGTTTTCAACCGAGCCGTCCTGCCGCATCTTTTTGAGGATTAAACTGGAAATTTCCTCAGGCGTCCAGTCGCGCCCGTCCACTTTCTTTTTCCAGGCCTTATCGCCCATGTGCCGCTTGATCCAGCGCACCGCCCGCTCAGGATTGAGCTGACGGCAGTTGAGCGCCTCCAGACCGACACGGATCGCGCCGGCCTCCTCTTCGTCAAAATAGACCACCGACGGCGTAATGCGTTCGCCTTCGCTGTTCGGCACGATCTCCGGCCGGCCGATGCCGTTAAGCTTGGCCAGCGCCGAAAACGTGGTTCCCAAATCGATGCCTGCAATCGTTCCCATAGTCATATCCTTTAACGTTCTGCTTCCGCTGCGTCGTAGAGTTTGACCTGCGCACAGCGTACAATCTTCACATCGTCATCGCTGATCAAATACTGATAGCCGGGGCGAATGACCTCGGCAATGGCGCCGGCCAGCGATGCATCGGGCGCCGCAACGCGCTGACGCACCGCCTCGGCATATTTTTCCAGCCCTTTGAACGGCGCATTCACATCGGGCTGATATTGTTCAACCCCGCTGGATTCCAGCGCAAAGACCAGTTCATCCCGAATATCTTCAAGGCAGGCCGACAAGTCCTGCTCCTTGTTTCCCAATTTAGCCAGACGGTCGTCGAGGTTGTCCACGCAGCGAATGACCCGCAGACAAAAGCGGCGGATGATCATCCAGTCGTATCCATCCTGAAGCTTGCGCATCTGATCCTGCTGGGCGGCGGCATACTGACGGATCGCCGAGACCTCCTCGGTCAATTCCGAAAGACCGCGCGACACCGGCTCGGTCGTCATCAGCGTCGCGGTGCAGTCGGCGGCTTGCTCCTGCGTATCCATCGCCCAGCCGAAATACTGTGCATCCTTGGAGGACGGCTCGGATTTGACCGTCGCCGCGGCCGCGCTGACCGGCTGCGCATCGGCCGGCACAGGACGGCTTTGACGGCCGGAAAACGCCCCGAAATAGCCGCCTCTGTATGCCTGCTCGATTTTCAGTTTAGGTGAAGGGGAAGTTTGTTCAGACACAGCAGATGCTGTAACTGCCGGCATTGAGGGCTGTTTGGCCGCTTCAAAAGCACTGTAGGAGGAGTTTTCTTTGACAGCCGGTTCCGTCGTGGCGGCAGAGGGTTGATCGGATATGTGCCTGCGTCGGCCGATCCACAGGACCAGCCCTTTGATCAGTCCCGCCGCCGCAAGCAGCCCCCCCGCCGACAACGACACGATCGCCACGATAACACTCAGATTGCCGATATCCTGTCCGCGCTGATAGGCCGCAAGCCGCTGATTCCAGTCCATCCCGTATAAAACATCGGCAAGCTGCTGCGGATAACTTTTCACGCCGCTGTTCAGGTCTTCCACATCGGCCCAGAATCGCTCCTGCTGGGAGGCGCGCAGACGCTTTTGTATCTCCGGCCCGCCGTAACGGCCTTTCCCCCAGGGCGTCTCGGCCTTCTGCAGCGGCGCAAGCTGCGACCATTCCTCATACAGCGCAAGATATGCGTCCGCCGACGGCGCATCGGCGACGGCCCGCCGGGCCTCGGCGATCTGCCCTGCGACGCTGCGCTGACGCCACTGCCCCCAGCCCAGTCCGGCAGCGCCGACCAGCAGCAGCACAACTACCAATATCATCCAGTTCCGTCGGTTCATTGTTTCTGTCAAGGCGCTCAGACACACCTTGTCCATAGATAAAACGTAGCTTATGACCTTTTATCGGTCAAACCGCACCGGCGGCTAACCTCAAAGATAGACCGTCATCGGCGACGGTTTTGCAGGCAATCTCTAATGTATTGCAGCCAATAGACTTGCACGAAAAACGACCAATAAAAAAAGGGGACAGAAGGAACAAAACGCCCGCACAATGTCCGATAACGGAGGATTGGTGGGATTCACAGAGAACGCTTATCCACAGAGTTCACAGATTAACGCCGTTTTTTGAAAGAAAAAATTAAAAGAAAGACTCCATCATTTTGCCTTTTAACTTTTAACTTTTGACTTCTTAAGGCGTCTGCGGCGACGGAAGAGTTTGAAGCAGAAGCAGAACAGGATTGGCATAGAAACTGTCTGGATGCGCCGCGGCAAAATCCATCAGCAGGCCGCGTACTTTTTCCAGCATCGCGCTGCGCGTCTGTGTATCGGCCTGCGATTCTTTCCATTCGTCCAGCAGCGCAAGAACACCCTCGTACGATGCCGTCAAACCGGCGTCTGTACCCTGAAATGTATCCGCCAATGCAAACAAGGCCGCGGCACGCTCGTTTGCGGCGGGGTTGAGCATCGTCTGCGCCAGCAGTACATTGTCGCGCAGCGGGTCAGTTTTGCCCATCTCGCGCAGCATCGCATCCAGTCGCCCCGCATAATCGGCCGCATAAGGATTCAGGCCGACAAACACCGCCAATCGGCGACGCGACGCATCGTCGGCGCCCTGATTGTCGCGATCGATCAGCCGCTGGAGCGTACGCACCCGAAAATCCAGATCGCGCAGCTTAAACGGCGTCATCGCCGTATGCACCGGCGCATGAAATGCCGACAAAATCGAATCCTTGTCGCGCGGCAAGTCCTCTTTTTCCAGCCGCACAAGCTGCTCCTGGATCATCGACCGCGTTACCTGGCAAAGCTGCTGGGCAAGATCGAACCGCCCTTGGGCCGCGTTGTGCCGCGCCAGCCGCCACCGCGCTTCAAGCGATTCGGGGCTTTGCGGAAAGCGGTCGTACAGCTCCTGCCAGATCAGCATATTGTCTTTGAACGGATAATCGTGATAAAATCGCAGCGTCTCGGTGCGTCCAAAATACCGCACGTCCGGCTGATATTCATTCAGCATCGCGGTATAATACAGCGCAACCGGCATCCGCTTGCTTTGCGGACGGCGCTCCATAAACTCCTGACAGCGGCTCAGCAGTTCCCGACGCCGCGACTGATAGCGAAACCGTTCCGGCATTTTCTTCTGAAACCACTGCGGCCACTGATTGTAAACCAGCAGATTCTGAATCTCTTCTTTGAGCTTTACGCGCAGCAGCACCGGCTCGGTGGGATAAAAAATGCCGATCAAATAACTGCGCAGCGCATCATCGGCGATTACCTCATCGATCAGCCCCGACAATGAAGAGTTGTGAAACTCCACCGCCTCTTCGGGGTTGCTGCCGGCCACATAAAGCTGATAATCCAGCTCGGCAAAGCCGATGTGTTTCTGGAATACCCCGAAACTCGCCCCCAGCAAAATTCCCGACATTGTAAAGATCAACCCCGGCCGATACCGCGTAAAATGCCCTATCCCTAACACGATCGCCGCAACCGCCAGCCCCGTCAGCCACGCATAAATCCACGGCGCGTAAGAAAATCCCCAGCGTATCGGATCGGCCGTCGCATACCCGCCCCAGATCGCCCAATACGCCACCTGCGGCGCCATACACAGCGCCACCGAGATAAACCGCGACCGAAACCGCAGCGGACGACACGCCACCGCAATACAGCTTAGCACCGTAAACAACCCGAAAAAATACAGCTTGCCGATGACCATCATCGACAGGATCAGCGGAATACAGTAGCGAAAGCTGTACAACTGCGAAACCAGCACCGGCGCAACAGCCAAAATCCCCATCAGCGTACCAAGTATAAGGATTTGGTACGGATACTCGTAAATACTCACCGGCGAGGCGACAAACCGCCCCAAACTCCACAAACCCGGATCAATCACATCCGCCGGTACCACCGAGATCAGTCCGCCGATTAACAGACGATTCCAAAAAAGGCACACCAATACATAGACCATGACCGTCAGTCCCCAGAATCGATGGACATGCTCGTGGCTGTAATGCAGTGTCGGCCCGGCCGCCATAAACGATTTGGTCGGTGCAGCGGGCTTGATTGTCGTTGGTTCGGTCATAATCCCTTATTTACCACAAAAGCGATACTGTTAAACGGGTATTATACCGCCTTCGCCCTAAAAAGCAACCACAAAACACCCACGCCCAAGGCAATCGCATGAAATTGCAATACATCCTTTCAGACCGAAAACGCGGTGTATAAGAAACAAAAGCCGAGCCGCGCAAGCGGCCGGATGGCGATACCCACAGGATAACGCCTGATCGGGCAGCTTGCGCTGCCGCGCTTTTGTTTCATGCGATTGCCCTGTGCCCATGCCGGTACATTCAACAAGATATCGTTCTTGCGATGATGCGAATTCAGGAATATAACCACGAAAATACGAAGGGCACGAAGATTTTTTGATGGGATTAAACCGATCAAAAGGCAGATGTTTTTTTACTAATGACCAGTAGCAAAACTTATTTAAGTGTATGTCTTTAATAAAAAAACCATATTATCGGACGAATATGTAGAAAAACATCACTTTAAGAAAAAAATAAAATGAATAACACATAGGGAAAATTCTGATTGGCAGATAAGTGACTGGATATCTCTTTATTGGAACTTTATTCTACAAAGGCCGATAAAAGCAAACTGCCGGATCTGTGTTGAAGGGTTTTACGTTTGAGGGCTGTATGTTTTTCTTCGGAACAAGCACGTCAATGCCTTAAATACAGCATAGGTATTTTTACCTATTCGAGAAGCATTCCGTTCTTTTTCCCAAAAAAATTTAGTTATCTTCCGTTCCCATCAAATCGAAAACACTGTCAGCAATGAGGAATATCCTGACAGCCATCAGGAACATTAGAACGGCTTACAAGAAAACACGCAACGGAAAGGACGCAGTATGGCACAAGCAGTAGCATTACCGCCCATCGGGGCAGCCGACAGCCGCACGCTGGCGGGCAAGTATCTGACCTTCACGCTGGGGGCCGAGGAGTTCGGCCTGCAAATCCTCAAAGTCCGCGAGATTATCGGCTATATGGACATTACGGCCGTGCCGCGGGCGCCGCGGGATGTGCGCGGGGTCATCAACCTCCGCGGGCAGGTTGTGCCCATCGTCGATATGCGGGCGCGGTTTGAAATGCCTGCCACCGACGTTACCGAGCAGACGTGCATCATCGTCGTCGAGGTCCGGGCCGGACGGCAGAGTTTCCATACCGGCATCATCGTCG
>JBFZBE010000251.1:0-3622 GCA_041308685.1 Phycisphaerae bacterium | reverse complement strand
AGATTTGCTCGCGCAGCGTTACACCGACGGATTGGCCGGCAAACGCCGCCTGTGCGGCCGGCGCGTTGAAGGCCTCGATGGACGCGACGGTCGATCGCTTGCCGGATGGGTGGAACACGACCGCGTCGCCGACGCGAATGGCGCCGGTCTCGATGCGCCCGGCGAAAATGCGACGGTCGTCGCCCTGCTCGGTGAACTTGTACACATCCTGAATCGGAAACCGCAGCGGCTGATCGTCGCGCGGCGGCTCTTTTTCAAACCCGTCCAGTGCCTCCAGCACGGTCGGGCCGGCGTACCAGTCCATCATGTCGGTATGCCGGGCGATGTTCTGGCCGTCGCGGGCACTGATGGGAATAAAGTGCCGCGGCGTAATGCCGACCTGCGCCAGAAACGCCGAAAACTCGGCCTGAATGCCGTCAAAGACATTTCGGTCATAGCCGGACAAGTCCATCTTATTGACGCACACAACCGCCTGACGGATGCCGAGCATCCCCAAAAGATAGCCGTGCCGGCGGGAGTTTTCCTGCACGCCCTCATATGCGTCGATAACCAGCACCGCCGCTTCAGCACGGGCGGCGCCGCTGATCATATTTTTGAGAAACTCGATATGGCCGGGGGCATCGATCAGAATATACTCGCGCTTTGTGCTGCGGAAAAAGCACCGAGCCGAGTCAATCGTAATGCCCTGCGCCTGTTCGTCTTTGAGGGCGTCCAGCAAAAATGCATATTCGAACGGGCGGGCGTTGTTGGCGCACTGCATCTTTACCGCCTCCAGCTTGCCCTGCGGCAGTGAACCGGTATCGGCCAGCAGCCGCCCGACCAGCGTGCTTTTGCCGTGATCGACATGGCCGATAATCACGATATTCATCTTCTGCACCTGATGTGTTTGGGTTTGTACTGTATCGTTGTCCAAGTCAGTAACCATCATAACCTCATATAAAAATCTCCGCCGAAGGCGGTTCCACAATTTTACATTTTTATTTTTGAATTTTGCATTTTTTACATGTATCCTTCGCGCCGCAGGGTTTCCAGTCCGCCGCCGTCCTCGGTGTCCTGCTGGCGGCCGGAGCGCTCGGCGATGTTGCTGAACTTGCCGCTGCGGAGTTCGGCGATGATCTGGCTGACATTTTTGGCCGTCGAATCCACCGTTCCCGTGCATGGCGCACAACCCAGCGAGCGGTAGCGTTTGCCGATCCCCTTGTCAAAATACAGATCGATAATCGGGATATTTTCCCGCTCAATGTATTCCCAGATGTTCAATTCCGTCCAATCCAGCAGCGGATGGATACGGACGTGTGTACCGGGAGCAAAATCGGTGTTGAACTGGTTCCACAGTTCCGGCGGCTGCTCGGCCACATCCCATTCGCTGTGCGTATCGCGCGGGGAAAAGTACCGTTCTTTGCTGCGGCTACCTTCCTCGTCCGCCCGTGCGCCGACGATCACACCGGTAAACGGCTGGCCGCCTTCAGTGCGGACAAACTGGCCGCTCTTGTGATCCAGCACCCACCGCGGCCATTCGCCGCTGAGCGTATGCTTAAGCGCCTCGCTCTTGAGTCGCTTGCAGCAGGCCAACCGGCTGATCGCACCATCCGGAAAGGTCTGCTTTTGCTCCAGCGAGGCCGTGTCCTGACCGACAATGAGGTTAAGCTTCCATTCCAGCGCAAAGTTATTGCGATAAGCGATCATTTCGGGAATCTTGTAATTGGTGTCGATGTGCATCAACGGGATCGGCACATGGCCGAAAAATGCCTTTCGCGCCAGCCACAGCAGCACCGTGCTGTCCTTGCCGATCGACCAGAGCATCACCAACTGTTTAAACGACCGATACGCTTCACGCAGAATGTACACGCTCTGGGCTTCCAGAGCGTCCAGTTGGGTCATTGATTTTGTCATCGTTTTTCCTTTTTACCACAGAGGGCACAGAGTTCACAGAGATTAGTTTTACCTTGTAGTTCATGAAGAACATCAAGACAGATAAAAACTAAATAATAAACAGGATCAAAAAGAAAAAATTAAAAGCTCCTGCAAATCCTGTCTAAAAAATCTTCATGAGCTTCATGGTCTTCATGGTTAAAATATTTTGTCCATGTAAATACCTGATTTCATTACTTCTTCCAATGCAATCCGCACTCTTTATGTTCTGGTTCTTGCCACCACCAGCGGCCGGCGCGGATGTCCTGACCGGGCTGAATGGCGCGCGTACACGGCGCACAGCCGATGCTTGGATAGCCCGCATCGTGCAGGGCGTTGTACGGGACATTGTGCAGCTTGATGTAGTCCCACACCTGCGCTTCCGTCCAGTCGGCCAGCGGGCAGAGCTTGATCAGCCCAAATCGCTCATCCCAGGCGGCATACTCCAGTGCCTGCCGTGTAACCGACTGCTCACGCCGCAGGCCGCAGACCCACGCCTGCCTTCGGGCCAGCGCCCGTTGCAGCGGCTCGACCTTGCGTACACCGCAGCACTGTTTGCGTTTGTCAATACTGTCATAAAACAGATTCACCCCATGCTGGTTGACCATCGCCTCGACCGCGTGTGAATCCGGGAAAAACACACGAATATTGATGGCGTATTTTCGCTGTGTGCTGTCCATAACCTCAAACGTTTCCTGCGGCAGCCGGCCGGTGTCCAGCGTAAACAGCTCTATGGGATTGCCCAGCACAGCCAGCATCGCTGTCAACACTTGATCCTCGGCGCCAAAACTGGTAGCCATCACCGCCTGCCGTCCGAATTGCTCGACCGCCAGCCGCAACCGCCCCAGCGCGTCCAAGCCCGCCGCTTGTGTATTAAATTGTGCGATCTCTTGGGTTTCCATAAATGCCTCAAATCTGATAATCCGTCGGCTTGGGTTTTCCGAATTGCAGCCGGTTCCACAGCCGCTCGTGAAAATAGAACGCCCCGATCTTCATCACCGTATCCACAACGCCAATCCCAACGGCCAAATCCACCTTATGCGTAATGACAAACGCCACCCCAAATGTAACCGCCGAGCCCACAATCCGGTAGCTGACGGCCTTGGCAATGCTGCGTGCATGTGTTTCCATATCCTATTATTCCCATTATTTCAGTATGATTTATATTCAAAAAATTTTCAGATCACATAATTTGATTCAGAAGTACTGCGACACTTCAATTCCTGCTGGGCCAACTGCGCTAACGTACAGCACCCGAAAAGCTCGGAAACGGCCTGATTGGTTTGGCCGATCAGTTGTTCCAACGCCAGAAAACCAGACATTGACGATCCATTAGCCAACAATGCATCCGCATTGCCGCCTTCCAGAAACCCCAACACCTGCGCCAGCGAAATATGGCCGGACGGGCGGGCAAGTATGTAACCGCCCGCCTTGCCGCGCACGGACTGGACAAAACCACCCTGCTTAAGCTCATTAAGGATGATCTCCAGAAAGCGAGACGGCAAATTGTACCGCATCGCCAGCTTTCGGGCGTTCAACGGCATTGCATCGCCGACCAGAGCCAGCTCCAGCAGTGCAGAAATCGCATATTTTGACTTTTTTGAGAGATTGAAATACATTTAATCCTCATTAATTTAATCGGAATAATGATATTATTAAAACATACTCTCCATCGGCTTGCAAGAAGAAAATTCCAAAAAAATAAATTTTT